>JAUWTE010000116.1 GCA_030609765.1 Acidobacteriota bacterium | reverse complement strand
TCGTCGCCTAGGCTCGCTTCGAGCTAGGCATTCGAAGCCTCTGCCAGCAAGGCCCTCTCTTCGTCGCTGAGGCCGCGAGCCTCGAGCAGATCCGGCCGTTTCGTCGCCGTCGCCAACAGAGCTTGCTGCCGACGCCACTGCGCAATCGCCGGATGGTTGCCCGAGCGCAGCACCTCTGGCACGGACATCCCGCGATAATCAGCCGGACGAGTGTATTGGGGGAAATCGAGTAGCAACTCTGAAAAGGAGTCGTGCTGCGTGGCTTCGGCATCACCGAGTGCCTCGGGCTGCAGCCGAGTGATAGCTTCGATGATCACCATGGCCGGCAACTCGCCTCCCGTCAGCACATAATCGCCGATTGACAGCTCAAAATCCACAAGGTGCAGCCGTACCCGCTCGTCGACACCCTCATAGCGGCCACAAATCAAGGTCACCTGCGCCTGCCCGGCCAAAGCCCGGGCTCGTTCCTGATCGAAGCGCTTGCCCTGCGGGGAAAGCAGCACGACAGGACCTGGATCGAAACCGGCAGCCTGTGCCTGCGTCCGCACGTCATCCACTGCTGCGAACAACGGTTCGGGCTTCAGCACCATTCCGCCCCCACCTCCGAACGGTTCATCGTCGACCTGGTTGTGCGGCGGATCGGCATAGGCCCGCAGGTCATGCACCTGAAGGTCCAGCAAACCCTTATCGCTGGCTCGAGCGATGATCCCATCGCCGAGTGGGCCAGGGAAAAGGTCGGGGAATATGCTGATCACATCAAACCGCATCGACTTCCACCCTATTGCTGCTTTCCACACCGTCCTCGGGCGTGCCGGCGCCGGCGACGCCCTCACTATCCACGCCTTCACTATCCCCAACTTTGTCAGCCAGGCCGGAAGCCTCCAACAGGCCAGTGGGAGGATCGAGCACAATCCGCTTCGCCGCCAGATCGACCTCCCGCAAGAATGCCCGCACCATGGGAATCAATGCGCTCTTCCCTTCATGATCGATTTCGAGCCAACCCGGGATGCCTGGCACGACCCCCGTCACCATACCCAAGCACGTGCCTCGCGAATCCTCCAAGCAACAGCCAACCAGGTCGTGGAAGTAATAGCGATCGTCATCGAGGGGCGGCAGCGCCGACGCATCCACCACGAGCTCTCCGCCACGCAGCTCCTCGGCCGCATCCCGGGAGGTCAACCCATCGAATAACAGTATCCATCGCCCTTTGTCATGCCGGGACTCGGCAACGGTCATGCAATTCTCGTCAAGCCACAGCTCCGCGCCAGCCTCGAATCTCGAGGGATGGTCGCTGAGCGGCTCGACGATGACCTCACCGATGATGCCGCGCGGTCGAATGACACAGCCCACGAGAACAGGGTCCGTGGGCGGAAGCTGGCTGGACACCGCCGCTACTCCAGGATCTCGAGTAGTACTCGCTTGTTCTGCTTGGTACCCGCCGCGCCCAGCAGGGTGCGCATCGCGCGCGCGGTTCGTCCCTGCTTGCCAATTACCTTGCCGAGGTCGGCAGGATCTACTCGCAGCTCGAGTACCGTGGTCTGCTCACCTTCGACCTCACTGACTTGTACCTCGTCGGGATGATCGACCAGTGAACGAGCGATGTCTTCAACCAGATCCTTCATCGACATGAAAAAACCTCTCACTTCTGCGACGCCTCTGCTGGCGCCGGGCGGGGCCAGATCCGCCAGCATCTCGCCGGCATGGCCCAGTAGCCAAGGTCCCGAAGGGTGAGTGTTTTCGCGGTTGGGATCGGGACCCTACCTCACCTACTCTTTTTCCTTTTCCGGCTCTGCGGCCTCCGAGGTCACTGCATCTTGCTCCCCGGCTTCCTCTCCGTCGACCTGCGCAGCTTCGGCGGGGACGGGAAAGTCCGCAGTTTGGGCTTCCGAGGAGTCCTCGTTGGGCTCGCTGTCGTCACTACCCGCAGCGTCGGGCGCGGAGCTCGCGTCCGCCGCATCAGAGATCTCTTCGGGTGCAGTCTCGACGGGAGCCGTATCATCGGCTTCCATCGAGGTCTCCGGCATGGGGTCAAGCTTCGGGAGATCGGGCAGTGCGTCCAGCTTGCCGGACTCCACCTGCCTCACGAGACTCTTGACCGTGTCGGAAGGCTGCGCCCCTCGCGCGACCCAAGACTTGATGCGCTCAAGGTCCAGGGTAACCCGGGCAGGGGTGAAGCGGGGATGATAGTGGCCGAGCACCTCGATGAAAGAACCATCGCGGGCGTCACGGCTGTCTGCGACCACGACGCGGTAGTGCGGGTCTTTCTTGGCACCCGTGCGTCGAAGATGAATGGAAATCACTTCAGTCCTCCTCCGTAATTGTCAATATTCGGGACTTTGCACTCAGAGACCGGATGGTCCCATCATATCGAGCGGCATGCCACCACGGCGCCCGAATTGTTTCATGAGTTTGCGTGCCATTGCGAACTGTTTGAGCAATTGATTTACATCCTGAACGGTAGTTCCGCTGCCGGTAGCAATGCGCCGGCGGCGGCTGCCGTTGATCAGCGACGGGTTTTGTCGCTCATCCGGGGTCATCGAATCGATGATGGCGCCGAACCTGCGAAGGTCATCTTCGCCGGGTGCCAGTGCCTTCATGTCGACGTTGCCGCCCATGTTGGGAATCATCTCCATGAGCTTCGAGATCGGTCCCATCTTGCGAACCTGCTTGAGCTGCTGGCGAAAGTCTTCCAGCGAGAATGTCGCTTTGCGCAGGCTTTCTTCGAGCTGAGCGGCAACTTCTTCGTCGACGTTCTCCTGAGCGCGCTCGATGAGGCTGAGCACATCGCCCATCCCGAGGATCCGAGAGGCAATGCGGTCGGGATGGTAAGTCTCCAAGTCGCCGAACTTCTCACCGACACCGACAAAGAGGACTGGCAATCCGGTTACTGAGACAATCGAGAGGGCGACCCCACCACGTGAGTCCCCATCTAGCTTGCTCAGGATGATGCCATCCAATCCGACGCGATCGGCGAAGGCCTTGACGCTATTGACGGCATCCTGCCCCGCCAGCGAATCGGCGACATAAAGCGTCACACACGGGCTGAATGCCGCGGACAGAGCCGCGGCCTCCGCCATCATCTCCTCATCCACGTGCAGGCGACCGGCCGTGTCCAGCAAGAGCACGTCGTGACCGTCCTTGCGAGCCGCGGCCTGGGCGGCATCGGCAATCTCCTGTGGTGTCTCAGCAGCACCCTCGAAGGCGGCGAGGTTTGCGCTCTTCGCGACCTGCAGCAACTGCTCGCGAGCAGCAGGCCGGTAGACGTCCACAGAGGCCAGCATCGGTGAGTGTCCCTTGCGCCGCAGAAAGTGACCGAGCTTGGCTGCCGTGGTTGTTTTGCCTGCTCCCTGCAGACCGACCAGCAAAACTACATGCGGCGAAGGACCAACGAGGCTCAGCGGCACCTGAGCACCACCCAGCAGCGCCGTCATTTCCTCGTTTACCACCCTGATGACCTGCTGCCCAGGCGTCAGAGATGCCATGACCTGCTCGCCGAGAGCTTTCTCCCGCACGCTGGCCAGGAACTCCTTGACCACGCCGTAGTTGACATCCGCTTCGAGCAGCGCCATGCGCAGGTCTTTCAAGGCCGGCTCGAGGGCCTTCTCGTCAACGTGCACGGTCCCCCGCAGGGCGCGGAGGGTGCGCTGTAGTCTCTCGGTGATTTGCTCGAACATCTGTCGATTATGGTTCGGGAAATGGTGGCCTAACGGCGGCCAGGCTAGACCGACTTGAGGTCGTGCCCCAATTTCAGTTTCTTGGTTTCGAGATATCGGCGGGTCGTGCCGGTCGGAGGGACTTCAATGGGCACCCGCTCGACGATTTCGAGGCCGTAGCCGGACAGACCGACGAACTTGCGCGGATTGTTGGTCATGATGCGGAGCTTGGAGACACCGAGGTCGTTGAGGATCTGTGCACCGATTCCATAGTCACGTTGGTCCGCGGCAAAGCCCAGAGACTCGTTCGCTTCGACGGTGTCCGCCCCTTCGTCCTGCAGCTCGTAGGCACGTAGCTTGTTGACCAGACCGATGCCGCGGCCCTCCTGCCGCAGATAAACGATAACGCCACGGCCTTCCTCGGCGATGCCCTGCATGGCACAGGCGAGCTGGTCGCCACAGTCACATCGTGCGGAAAACAACACGTCGCCCGTCAAGCATTCCGAGTGCACCCGCGTGAGCACCGGTTCACCCCCAGCCACGTCACCCATGACCAGCGCCAAGTGAACCTTGTCGTCAAGCGCGTTCTGGTAGCCGTAGAGGGTGAAATCACCGAACTTGGTGGGGAGCTTCGGTGTCGCCACACGCTTGATGAACCTCTCCGTTTTGAGTCGATAGGCGATCAGGTCGGCGATGTTGACGATCTTCAGGTCATGGATCTCCGCGAACTTCTCCAGTTGTGGAACGCGGGCCATGGTGCCGTCCTCGTTCATGATCTCGCAGATCACGCCCGCCGGGTAAAGACCGGCGATGCGGGCGAGGTCCACGGCGGCCTCTGTCTGCCCCGAGCGACGGAGAACTCCCCCTTCCACGGCACGGAGCGGGAACATGTGGCCCGGCCTAACAAGGTCCGCGGGAAGGGTTTCGGGGTCAATTGTGGCTCGAACGGTAACCGACCGATCGGCCGCTGAGATGCCTGTCGAGACATTCTCCCGGGCCTCGATCGAAACGCAAAACGCCGTATTGAACTTGGACGAGTTCTCGCTGACCATCAACGGAATCTCGAGCTCCTCGAGCCGCTCGGCCGTCATCGGCAAGCAGATGAGGCCACGGCCGTGCTTGGCCATGAAATTGATGATCTCGGGCGTGACCATCTCCGCCGCGATAGTGAGGTCACCCTCGTTTTCTCGGTCGGGATCATCGACAACGATGATCATGCGGCCCGCGCGAAAATCCTCGATGGCCTCTTCAATAGTCGCGAAGCTCATCGTTCGCCTCCTGCCGGTTCAATCAGTGACCCCGGCGTGATGATCTCGCCGGTCCCTCCGAAGCTCGCCTCGACCACAGGGTCCTCGATCCCGAGCCTGGCACCGAGGAAACGGGCCACGTACTTACCTAGAACATCGACCTCGAGATTGAGGATCTCGGCCCGAGTGCTGGAGACCAGGTTCGTGACCTCGAGGGTGTGAGGAATGAGCTGAACGTCAAAGGAGTCGGAACCCAGAGATGCCACCGTCAGCGACACACCGTTGATCGCAATCGACCCCTTTTCGACCAGAAAGTGGGCCAGCCCATCGGGGACTGAGTAGCTGATGCGGGCGAATTCACCCTCTTGGACATGCCCAATCTGCCGCGTCGTGGCGTCTACATGGCCCTGGACGAAATGACCGCCCAAGCGGCCATTGGCCGACAGCGGTCTCTCCAGGTTCACCTGTGTGCCAATCTGAAACAGGGAAAAATTCGACCGAGCGATCGTTTCCGGCGATACCTCGATGACGAATTCACTTCCCTGGATCTCGATGGCCGTCATGCAGACCCCATCGATGGCAACGCTGCTGCCGGGACGCAGTCCCTCGATCACCACATTGGCGCCAATGGCCAGTCTCGAGCCACTGGGGATCGTCTCAATTCGTGTGATTGTGCCTACGTCTTCGACTAGGCCAGTAAACATGGAAACTCCAACATCTGCAACGAGTAAGCAGTGAGGTTTGGCCGGCGCCCCAGAACTCGACTAGACAGTCAGCCTCGGGGAATGAATGTAGCCTTCGACCGCCCAATCCTCCCCGAGTCGTGAGCGTCGGACACGCTGAAGGCGGGGCGCCGCGTCGAGACTATCGATACCGTCACCACCCCAGAGCGGCAAAGCCGCCGATCCGCCAATCAGAAGGGGGGCATAAATCAGAAATACCTTGTCTATTATATCAGCCTCGAAGGCACTCGTGAGCAGATCGCTCCCTCCTTCCAGTAGCGCTGACATCGTGCCTCGCCGAGCCAGGTCAGCGAGCACAGGTTCCCAGGCGACGCGGCCCCGATCATCCGCCTCCACAACCAGGACCTCGGCGCCGGCCGACTCGAGCTGATCCCGATGCCTCGGAGGCCCCGCGGCGGTGGTGAAGATCAGCACCTGGCCGCCTGCCGTCCCCAACATCCTGCAATCCGCAGGCGTTCGCAGGTGGGAATCGAGGACCACACGAAACCGCGGGCCGCGGAGGCGGCCGTGCCGAGCCGTCAAACGAGGATCATCCGAGAGAACGGTGCCGATGCCCACCATGACTGCATCAGAGCCCCCCCGCAGGCGATGGGCCCGCCGCCGCGCGGCCTCGCCCGTGATCCACTGCGATTGCCGCCGCCGCGTTGCCATGCGCCCATCGAGTGAGAGCGCCGCCTTGGCAGTGACAAACGGTCTGCCTTCCTGCTTGAGCGTCAAATAGGCTTCGTTGAGCCGCGCTGCCTCATCCGCGAGCTCGCCGACATCCACCTCGACGCCCCCGGCACGCAAGGCCGCGAATCCTTGACCATTCACCCGTGGATCCGGATCCACCATGGACGCCACGACCCGACGAACCCCGGCCGCCAGGATCCCCTCGACACACGGCGGGGTGTGGCCATGATGGCAGCAGGGTTCCATATTGATGTAAAGCGTCGCTCCGCGGGCAGCGTCCCGCGCAGCAGCCAGGGCCAAGTGCTCGGCGTGAGAAGTACCGGCCTTGTGGTGGTAGGCCTGCGCGATGATCTCATCCTCCTGCACAACCAGCGCCCCAACCATGGGATTCGGGCTGGTTGACCCACGCGCCCTCGACGCCACGCGCAGGCACTGCCTCAGATACTCTCGGTCTGCAGCCCGCCGGTCGTCAACTGAACGATTGGTTCGCTTCCCGCTGGTCATCACGACGCCTCGCCCAGCAGACCGTCGACGAAGGCCTCCGGATCGAAGGGCTCCAGATCATCAGTCCCCTCTCCCGTTCCGACATAGCGAATCGGCAGGCTTAGCCGATGGGCAATGCTCAATGCCACGCCACCACGGGCGCTTCCATCCAGCTTGGCCAGGATGAGACCAGTGATGCCCGCATGAGTGAGGAAGTCCTCTGCTTGCCGCAGCCCGTTCTGCCCGGTCGTCGCATCCAGGACCAACCAAACCTCATCGGGCGCCCCGTCGATGACCTTCCCCGCCGAACGATGCATCTTCGCCAGCTCGGCCATCAGATTGTCTTTCGTGTGCAAACGGCCCGCGGTATCGATGAGAACGACGTCTGCACCCCGAGCTGACCCCGCGGCACAGGCGTCGTAAACGACCGCAGCGGGGTCCCCCCCGGACTGGTGCGCCACCACGGGTACATCCAGCCTCTCTCCCCAGACACAGAGCTGCTCCACCGCGGCGGCCCGAAACGTGTCCGCGGCACCCATGAGGATGCTGCACCCGTGCTTTTGGAATCGCGCCGCGAGCTTGGCAGTCGTCGTCGTCTTGCCCGAGCCGTTCACGCCGACCAGCAGAGCCACCCAGGGAGTCTCCCTTCCCGGCTCCGGCTCGGCCCGATTGCCATTCTCCGGCGCCTCGAGAATCCGTACCATGCTCTCGCGCAACAACCGCCGGGTCTCCTCACCGGTGGGGGCCGCTTCCTGTAGCCCCTCAACGAGCTCAGCCGCGGTGATTGGCCCCACGTCCGCCGAGATCAGCGCCTCCTCCAGGCTCTCGAGAGTTGCAGCATCGACCTTCTCGGAGGGAAGGAGCTTCTGCAGCGCGCCCTTTAATCGCTCCCGAGTGCGCCCTAGGGAACGACTCAGAATACCCAAGGCCACTTATCCAGGTAGCTGCGCCAGAGCCGCACGAGCTCTCTCGCTGAAGGGGCTGCCGGGCGCCAACTGGACCACTCGCGACAGGTGTTCTCGCGCCTTGAAGAAATCGCTCTGGTCTCGATAGGCCAGGCCCAGCTCCAAATGCGCATCGGCGTTCTGATCGCCGCCCTCCAGAACACGCTCGAGAGCGATCACCGCCTCCTCGGCGCGACCGATCTTCCGAAGCACCTTGCCGAGGATCAAATAAACCAGCCCGTAGGTCGGGTCTGCGGGGTTGCGTGCCAGTTCCACCGCCTGCTGCAGGGAGGCGAGTGCCAGGTCGTACTCTTCCGTCTCGTAGTAAAGCTTGCCGATGTTGTAGCGAACGCGCATCCGCGATACCGGTGGATACGCCGGGTCCGCCAAGGCGATCTCGAACTCGTTGAGTGCCTTCTGCGTATCTCCCC
>JAUWTE010000189.1 GCA_030609765.1 Acidobacteriota bacterium | reverse complement strand
CCTGGTGTTCATGACTGCCCGCCTGATGACGGGCTGGCGAATTGTCTCAGAGACGCCGCACGATGGATGGTTGGAGGCCGAGGCAACGACCCCCCTACTGCGCTTCGTTGATGACATCCGCGTCTGGGTCGAGGCGCGAGGTGGGGACGGTTGCCGGGTACAAATGCGGTCGAGGTCTCGTATCGGACGCGGCGATTTCGGCGCCAATGCACGCCGCATCCAGGCATTCCTGCAGCTCGTCGGTGAAAGTGTCGAGAACGGAGACCGACGAGAAATGCGGACTCGGTCATCGTCCGGCTGATATTCTCTGGTGAACACAGGTCATCAGGACCCATCTCTCTACGACAGCGAGGCCACACGATGCGATCTGCAGCCGTTTCCGCCGTTCTACTCCTCGCCCTGGCACTTCTCGTGTCCACCGCGCCCGCTGCTCAGGAGGCTCAGGAGGCCCAGGAGGCCCAGGAGGGGCCCGTATACACCGAGCCCGACTTCGGTGAGGTGTACGTGTTGCCGCTCTTTCACGCCAGCCTCTTGCTCCAGTACGGCGACACCGTGATTCAGGTGGACCCGACGAGCCGGGTCGACTACTACGATTTCCCTGACGCCGATATCGTTCTGATCACCGACACGCACGGCGATCATTTTGACCGCGAGGCCGCCACCATGCTGATGGCTCTCGGAGCGAAGGTGGTTGCCCCCCCGGCCGTAGCCGACGAGTGGGGCGGCGTGGATATCGCCCTGAAGAACGGTCTGGGAGAGATGGTCGACGATGTCTACATCCAGGCGATTCCGGCCTACAACATCGAGCATGGCCCGGCAAAAGATGTCGTCTACCATCCCATGGGTCGGGGTAATGGCTACGTGGTGACGCTGGGCGGCAAGCGCATCTACATCTCGGGCGACACCGAGTGCATCGAGGAAGTCCAGACTCTGGAGAACATCGACATCGCCTTCGTTTGCATGAACCTACCCTTCACGATGAGCCCGGGTGAGGCGGCCGAATGCGTGAAGAAGTTCAAGCCCAAGGTCGTCTACCCATACCACTACCGCGGCAGTGACCTCGACGTCTTCAAGTGGCAGCTGGAAGACACCCCGGAAATCGAGGTTCGGATCGTCGACTGGTACCCAGCCTCGAGCCGCCTCCCCCGCCCGGAGTAGGCCGGCGCGGGCTATTTCTCTGGAGCTCTGGCCAGTAGGAACTCGTACGACCGCTCGCCGCCATCGCCGGAATCAACGGGCAGGTCGAGCTGCAGCCAACCGGGCTCGGCCAACCTGCCCAGCAGCCCTTTCTTCCCAGTGAAGCCGCTGCCCACGTTGGCCACCTTTTGATAGCCGTTGTTCTTCATGATCCCGGCAGCGTGCAGCGAACGGTGTCCGGAGGCACAACCGACGTACACGGAGGCCTCCTGAGGAATGTTGGCTTGCACGACCCTGATGAACTTCAGGTTGGGCCAGGGCAGGAAGCTGCCGGGAGCGAGCACCGTAATGGGGATGTTGAGCGCGCCCGCCGGGTGTCCTCGGCTGAACTCCTGCTCCGTCCTCACATCGAGATACACCGCTCCGGGCTCTTCATTCAGTCGCGCAGCGACCACCAGTGGAGGAACTTCATCGATCTTCATGCGACAAACCTCAATAGCGGCAAGCATTCCCCATTCGCCCCGCGGCGGGGGCGCGATGAGAAACGCAGGCTCTCGTTGGCGGAGCGGAGCCAAACCGATACCTGCGATCGGAGCGGCAGATTCTAGCAGGCCAGGCGAGATCCGCCTCCCCCCACTCGCGGCGACGTAGCGCCCCGGGCACGCGTTGCGGGAGATTGTGGCCGCAGGAAGGCTCTGCCGCTTGTCAGGGCGACCTTGCACGGCTACCGTTTGAAGGCATCGTGGCGCCTCAGCCGCGTCAGGAAGGAGAGCGAGACATGGCCGAGCAGGAAACTGCGGACAGCGGCGACAACATCGAGCTGAGCTGCCCTTGCTGCAGGACGAAACTCGTTGTCGATCGCGATAGCGGCGAGATCCTCTTCGAGGAACGGCCCAAGAGATCTGGCTTCACCTGGGATCAGGCACTCGAGGCACGTGAGTCAAAGCAGCAGGAGGCGGAGAAGATGTTCGCCCAGGGAATGGATCGCCAGCGCAACGAAGACGACATCCTCGAGAAGAAGTTCAAGGAGGCGCTGAAGCGCGCGGACAAGAGCGACGACCCTCCTCCGCGGATCTTCGACCTGGACTGAGGGCCCCGCGCGCAGCCCCGGCGTCGTCAAGAGGTGGCTGCAAGACCGGCAAGCGGAGTTGGTCCGCTGAGATTTCTATATGCCCGCTCATAGGACAAACCCGATGCGCGTGTCAGAACCGACTGCTTTGCGACTTGCGGGGCATGTGGCTTTGGCCCTCATCCTGGCCGCGTTCGCGGCTACCGCGATCGGATCCCCACAGGACGGGTCGAATGGCTCTGATGGCCCGGGCATACCGGCAGAGTTGGATCGAATCCTCGCCCACCCCACACTGCGCGGCTCACGCGTCGGAATCGTGGTTCGCGATGCGGAAAGCGGGGAACTGTTGGCCGAGCGCGACGGCGGCGGCCGCTACGCTCCTGCCTCGGTCACGAAGGTCTTCACCGCCGCGACGGCTCTCGAGAAGCTCGGCCCCAGCTTTGTCTGGCAGACACCGATCACCTACCGGGGCGAGCTCGATGGGAACTCTATCCATGGAGACTTGTGGGTGCTCGGCCGTGGCGCCCCCGATACCGTCGAGGAACAGCTTTGGCTGGCGGCGCGCGCCATCCAGCAGCGTGGAATCGAGCGCATCGCCGGGGACCTCGTGGTCGACGACCGCTTTTTCGATGGGCGGCGTGACGCCGAGGGTTGGCCCGGCGGTATTCAGATACGCGAGGCGTATCATGCGCCGATCAGCGCCTTGATGGCCAACTACTCGGCCTATCGTGAGGGAAACGACTGGCGAGCCGTTCCGGATGCAACCCTGCACTTCGGGGAACGGCTGCGGGAGCTGCTCGGATTCGCCGGCGTCGCGATCGAGGGCGTGGTCCGTTACCCCACAACCGAAGAGATGGACGCGATCCCGGCTCCCCTCGATGCCACGCCGGAGGACTCGCGGGTAGCCCTGCCCGATGAGCTCGCGCTGCTCTATACGATCCGCTCCGAGCCCCTTGGACGCTTGGTGATGGACCTCAATAAATACAGCAACAACATCATGGCGGAGACGATCCTCAAGACGATGGGGGCCGTGGAGTACGGCCTGCCCGGCACGACGACGAAGGGACTGGCGGTGGTGGCGAAGTTTCTCGATGAGAAGCTCGGCACGCCGCTGAACAGCTACATCATGGCGGACGGCTCCGGCCTCTCCGACCTCAATCGGTTCACGGCTCACCAAGTTGTCGATCTGCTCACGTACGCCTACTCAGACTTCCATGTGGGGCCGGAGTTCATCTCATCTTTGAAGCTCGGTGGCTTGGACGGATGGAACCCGAGGCCCTTCAAGGATCCCCCTCTCGTAGGGGAGATGCGCCTGAAGTCCGGACACATCAAGGGCGTCAATACCCTCTCCGGATACGCCCACACCGAGAGCGGAAGAGTCGTGGCCTTCTGCATTCTGATCAACGAGCACCGCTCGCAGCAGTGGGAGATCGACCAGCGCATGGCTGAGATCTCGCAGGTGCTGCTGGCGAGCTATTGATCGATCGCGCTGAATCGAAGGAACGAGCGCTCGTGATGACGCCCAGGATTCTCGTCAGGCTCTGCGGCGCCGCGTTGAGTACCGGGCTCGGAGCCGCCACGCTCCTGGAGCTCGCGCGAATTCCAGACGGGATCGCCATGGGGAACCCTGTTGCCCTGCTGCGGGAGCTGTTTCTGGGAACGGGGTTCTGGACCAGCCTGGTGCTCTGCACGCTCGTGGCGGCACTTCTGCTCACATTGGCGGTCCGTGTGATGACGCGGACCTACCGCCTGAGCCACCTGCAAGCTCTGCGTATTCTCGAACCTCTGGCATGGGGGGCCGCGCTTCCGGTTGTGGCCTGGCTGCTCGATCCCTGGTGGTTCTGGAGCACGGCACCGCCGCTTGCCGCGGCCGGCATCGGCTTGGGGATGATCTCATGCCACCTGCGATTCAGAGACGCGACGGCGGACCTTACGCGCCCGAGGTTCGACGATCGGACCTACATCCTCGGATTCGTGGCGCTCGCCATCCTTCTTCCGACCCTGATGGTGTCGCCCGGGTCTCCCTGGTGGCCCTCGATCTCGGGCGATGAGCCGCATTACCTGCTGACCGCTCGCAGCATTTGGGTCGATCACGACGTCAACCTGGCCAACGACTATCTGGAAAGGCTGAACTGGACCTTTTACCCCGCCAGACTGGCACGTCACGCGAAGGCAGGTGTCGCCCCCGACACTCTCTACTCCATTCACAGCGTCGGCCTCAGCCTGTGGCTGGCACCCTGGTTCGGCTTCGGTCAAACACTCTCACGGAGCGCGTTCACGCTGCTTGTTCGCTTCAGCATGACGTTGTGGCTCGGCGCCTTCGCCGCAGTTCTCTTTCTCTTGTTGCGTGACATTGCCGGCTCCCGAGCAGCGGTCAGGGGTACGCTGCTGGCAATCCTGACCGCACCTCTGCTGTTCGCCAGCCCGCACCTGTTTCCCGAGGTGCCGGCCCTCACCCTGTCGGCCACCGCCTATCTGATCCTGCGGCGCTCGCCGGGTGTCATGGGAGCGCTTCTCGCCGGCATCATCCTGGCTTTTCTGCCGTGGCTACATTTCAAGTACTTTGCCTTGATGGCGACCGTGGCTGCCTCTGGCATCTGGTTCCTCCTGCGCGGCTCGGATCACGAAGGCACGGCGAGGCGAAGCCGCGATCTCTCAATCGTCGCGTGGGCAGCGCCGCTGTTGATGACAGGCATCGGCCACGTTCTCTTCACCTGGCAGCTCTATGGCCGAATCTCCCCGTTGGCTATCTCCGTGGGCAGCGGCGTAGAAGCGCGGGCATCCGCCTTTGGCGACAACTACCTTGCCTACATCGGGGATCCGTGGGGCGCACTGCGGACCGGCCTCGGACTTCTTCTGGACCAGAAGGAAGGTCTCCTGTTCTACGCCCCGCACTACCTTCTGGCGATCGCCGGCCTGGCCTGGCTGTGGCGGCGACGACGGGCCGATTCCGTCACGCTGATCCTGTGTCTGATCTCCCTGTGGGGTCCCTACGCCCTATCCCAGGAGATAGGACACTGGGCTCCGCCGGCGCGTCCCTTAACGGGGGTTCTGTGGACGCTGGCGCTACCCATGGGCTTGGGCGCGACTCTCGCCGCAGGACCGGCGTGGACGGGCAAGGCGAGATCGGCCCTGCGCGGTGTGCTGATTGCCTGGGGAATCGGCATGACCTTTCTGCTGCTGCCGCAATCGGAGCTGCTCTACCACGATCACAACATTGCCCGGTCGCTCGTTTTGCTGCGTTACGGAGCCCCAGGCCTCTCGCTGTCGGCCCTCGCGCCGCTGTGGGTCTACTACCAGCAGGCCCAGTGGATCGTGTCCTTTCTCTGGCTCGCCGCGGTCGCACTCACGGCATTGGTGCTGTGGCGATGGGGACAGGAGGCAACGGGATTCGGGATGGAGGGCACGAGTCCCGCTGCGGCTGAGCGGGGGGAAGCGGCCAAGCGGAGCCCTGGTCACAGCGCGGCGAAAGTGTTCGTCATGATCGCCGCCGCTGCATTCCTTCTCCACCATCTGCTCGTGCCCGTAACCGGCCTGCACCTCCGTCACAACAACGGGCCGGTCAGAGTGTGGGTGCCGAACATACCGCAGGGGCGCGCCTGGCACAGCGCCCTGGGCACCTGGGTCGGTGGCGATGATTCGGTCGAGCTGCTGCTTTCGAGCCGCGCGCCGCTCAACATCATTACGGTCGAGATCCAGGCCATGAGTAGCATGAGTCTCGAGGTGCAGATAGGCCGAGATCGGCAGAAGGTCGGGTTGGACGCGGGCGAGCGGACCATGCTCCGCCTCGTCCCCGGACCGGGACGGGCATGGAAGCGCGCGTACTTCTATCACTTTCGGGTCGTCGCCCCGGGGGGGACATCACATGCCGCCCTGGGGGGCAACCGCCGGGATCTCCGTACCTTGGGTGTTCTGGTTCGAGTCTTGGAGGCTCGATAGGCGCTGGGCGCTGGGCGTTCGTCAGGTACACCGCTGAGATCACGCGGCTGCGGCTGGCGAGCTACTGAGCCCGCCAGCCGCCCTGCCCTTGGTCCTCCCTAATCCGGATGCCCGGGCATCAGCTCTTGGCGACGATGGCCGCGATGATCTCCTGGGCCTTGCCGATCAGCTCCGCGCCGATCTCGCTACTCACACCGCCGGTCTTCACCAGGGATTCGATCTTGTTGATGAAGGCGCCGAGCTTACCGATGACAGGAATCCCGTTGCCCTTCTCCAGGCTCTTGATGGCGTTCTCGAGCGTGCTGATCAACGAGTTG
>JAUWTE010000448.1 GCA_030609765.1 Acidobacteriota bacterium | reverse complement strand
CGTACACTGCGGATGAGCATCTCATCGCGCGCGCGCGCTCCTCCAACCAGCCACAGATGCGCTTGTACCGCTGGCCCGAGACCACCGTCGTCCTGGGGCGCGGAAGCCGACCGGATGTGGAACTGCACGTGGATGCGTGTACCGCCGATCGTGTGCCTGTCGTCAGGCGGCGCGGGGGCGGCTGCGCGGTGGTGCTCGATCCCGGAAACCTGATCGTCTCGGTCGCCCTCCCGTTGCCGGGCTTGGCCGGCATCCGCTCGGCCGTGGATCGCATCACGGCATGGCTCATCGACGGCCTTGAGAGCTGCGGTGTTGCCGGCGTCCGTCGCGAGGGGATCTCCGACCTCGCGGTGGAAGACCGCAAGGTCGGCGGTTCCTGCGTCTACCGTGCCCGGGACCTGCTCTACTACGCCACGACCCTCCTCTGCGATCCTGAGATCGAGGCCATCGAGCGCTATCTCCGTCACCCGCCCCGCGAGCCCGAATACCGCCGTGGACGGAAACACCGCGATTTCCTGGGATCACTGGCCGCCCTGTCCGATGAATGGAACAGGGGCTGTATCGATGCACAGTGTCGGGCGTTAGAGCGCGTGCTCTCCGCAGAGATGACCCGGCTGCGCGAATCCTGACGCCGCGGGCACGATTGACGCCACCGTCGCGTTCTGCCCATAATGGCGCGGCTACCGACCCACGGAGGGCTAGTCTAATTGGTAAGGCAGCGGATTTGAAATCCGCCGCGGGCAACCGCTTGGGGGTTCGAGTCCCCCGCCCTCCGCAGGTTCCTGTTCCGATATCCAACTGTGAATACTGTAGTTCCATGGCCGGACCGATTACCCTGCAATTGACCACTCGGCAGGGAACACCGGAACTGCAAACGGAATGCAAACGCTTGGGCAGCCTGTCTGTGCGGCTCGCGGCCACGGCTCTTCGCCGCTGCGCCGTCCGGCGAGGGACGGAAACCGGCCACGCTCCTTCGAGGCAATCGTTCCCGCTCCTCCTGACAGCCATACTCGGTTAGGCCAGTCGGATGATACTTACACGGACAGTACCTCCGCCACCTAGTCCGAAACCAAGTCGGGATGCTCGCCCACGTACTTGCCGATGCGAATGCAAGCGGCCGCTCCGCGGCCGCACGGAGGGGGAGTTTGCCTATTGACAGCGGGAGGCCTCATACGTGTTAGCTGCCCCAGCCTCCGCTACTCACTCCACTTGAATCCCACCTTTGAAGTGAGAATCGGGATGATCTCATCCATCGCGAGAACGTAGGAGAACCCTGGGTTCAGAACTACTTTCCTGTCTCGTATTGGCACAAGATCAACCTCCTCCAACACCTTGCCGTACTCATTCGGGAACGAAGTGATGACTCCAATCAGGCGAATGCCGCACTCATCATAGGCCCAACTCATACGAAACACTGGACCGCCGCTGTGACCTGGCTGCACAAAGCCATCGATAAGAAAGCTGGGGCTTCCGCTGACCAGTTGAGCGATTATTCCGGTACGCAGGAGTGGGTGATTCTCTGATCCGATTCCAAGCCCAAGAGGGTACCCAAGACACATTACTGGGTCGCCCTCACGGAGGCTTGAGGTCGAGAGCCAGCCGCTGGGGGGGATGAACTTCCAATACACTTGCTGTAACTCTTTGCGGTGCCTCGATGGCGTGAGAGCCAAGACCGCGAAGTCAAGACTCCTGTCCGAGTACACGACCTTCGCAGGAACGAGTGTGGACGAGCCATCGCGCTTGTTGAGCTTCAAGTAGACCTCTGAGACGGGACGCAGGCCACCTTTGAGTGAATCCACGATGGTAACGACGTGCGAACAAGTCAGGGCGCACATTCGTGTGCCATCCCCGATGAGCACCGCTGTTCCAGTTGCTGTGTGACCCTTATGCCAAGTTGAATCCCTGCACAGTATCGGCAGGACCGAGTTCTTGGCAAGTGCAGCAATATCCGGGATAGGGGGAGGGCCGAAGGACGCAGATGGGGTGCAGGCAAGCAAGCACAGGAACAGAATACAGAAGAGAGTCCTCATTGGGGATCACCTGCATGACTTCAGGCATCGAAATACTCCGCCGCCTGCGGCGACGCCGAGCACGCTCGCAAGCGACCGTGCCCGGCACCTGACCCCGGAAGGGGCCAGGGGTTAAGGCGTAAAAAGGAGTCAGGGGTGAATGGTCCTGGAGGCTCGGAAGCCGATGTAGTAGCCGCTGTAGTACGGGGGGCCGGCGTAGTACCGATACGCGCAGCGCAGCTTGTAGACGTCGGAAGAGCTCCAGGAGCCACCGCGAACCACGCGGTGATACCCACTCCCCGGACCTGTTGGGTCAATCACCGGAGTCGTCCCCAGGTCACACACGTGCCAGTCGTTGCACCACTCCCACACGTTCCCCGCCATGTCCGACAGCCCCAAGGCCTCCGGGGCGTCCGGGTAACTCCCCACTGGCGAGGTCCACCCGACGCAGTAGCCGTTGTCGTAGAAGTTCGTCCTGCTGCAATCCGGTACCTCGTCCCCCCACGGGAAGATCCGCTCGTCATCGAACTGCGCCGCGTACTCCCATTCGGCATCGGTCGGCAACCGGTAGCCTTCCGCTCCGTACGGGTCACCCTCATTGCAGGACCAGTCTCCGTTATGCTCGTACGCCCGCCCCAAAGCCGCCTGAAGGCTCAGCCAGTCGCAGTAGCGTGCCGATCCGTACCACGTGACCTCTCTGACGGGATGTTCCGAGGGGTCATAGCCATCGGGATAGGCGCTCTGGGCGTAGCTCGACGGCGCCTCCCGCAGGTGAAACCTCCCCGCTCCGTCGAACTGGATCTCGCTGTACTCACTATCCAGGTCCAGAAGCTGACTCGTACTCCCGTCCAGGTTGTCCCAGACTGATGAGGTAGTGGCGGTCACATACCCCTGGTCATACGCCCACTGCACCGCCTCAAGATACTCCTGGTTCGTCACCTCATGCTGGCCCAGGTAGAAGTCCCGCGTCAGGACCACGTCATGCTCATCCTCCCCGCAGGGGGCTACCCCGTCGCCCATGATGAAGGTGCCCGCCGGAACGGTGATCATTCGGGGGTGGAACGTAATGCTATCCACATCCACTAGGGCGAAATGGCGCGTCCCATTCAGGGAGTGTACTCTCATGTCCCACTGGTCCTCAAGTCCCTGCCCCTGGCTCACCATCACCCCAAGGGCCAGCGCCAGGCCCAACACCACAATCATCCGTCGTCTCATGGCTCTATCCCTCCTCAAGATGCCTCCATTCCACATGCTGACTGTATTCTGCTTCTCTGCCATGTGCTCCGTCCGCCCAACCGCATGTCGCGCTCGCACGCCCCATGGCGCGCTCCTCTCCGCCGAATCCTGCTTCTCGTCCACGCACCCCTCACGGCAGCAAGATCATCCGGCGGCTCTCCGCGATCCCGGGCGCGTGCAGGCTGTAGAAGTACACCCCGCCCGACACCTTCCGACCCGCGTCATTCAAGCCGTCCCAGCGAACCGTGTGACCGCCGGCCGGACGCGTGCCG
>JAUWTE010000211.1 GCA_030609765.1 Acidobacteriota bacterium | reverse complement strand
TAATGGCGTCCACATCGTCCTCGACGCTTCCTCACTGAAGAGGCGGGTGCCGTCGATTTCACCCCGGTTGAGCTGCAGCGTCATCCACCTGGCCATGTCGGACACCGAGGAGATGATTCCGCCACCCGCCGCCATGGCATCCCAGCCACGCCAGGGGTAGGTCCGCAGCTCTCCTTCGGGCTCAGCGTGAGGCGTGGCAACATTATCGAAGCGCCCCAGGTCACCAGTCGAGGTGACCGTGCGATCCATGCCCAGGGGCTCGAAGATTCGCTCCCGTACGAAGTCGGACCAGCTCTGCCCTGTGACCGCGGGAATGAGCTGGCCGGCCGCGATGAACATCAGGTTGGAATAGCCGTAGGAGGCACGGAAGGGACCCGCCTGGGGAACGTATCGGGCCCGCCGCAAGACTTCATCGGCACTGTAGTCGGAGGCGTACCAGAGGAGGTCGCCGCTGAATGAGCCGAGACCACTGCGGTGAGAGAGTAAATCGTAAACGCGCATCTCCGCGCTGACGAACGGATCGTAGACCTGGAAGTCGGGCAGGAACTTCGTGACCGGGTCGCTCCAGCTCATCTTGCCCTCGTCCACCAGCATGGCCAGGGCGGCCGACGTGAAGGCCTTCGAGTTCGATGCAATGGCGAACATAGTGTTTTCGTCCACCTCGCCACCGTCGTTCATGTCGCGAACGCCGTAGCCCTTGGCCAGCACCACGTCACCGTCTTTGACGATCGCGACCGCCATGCCGGGAATGTCCCACTCGCGCTGCGCGCTGGCGAAGTAGGCGTCGAGGGCCCGTACGTCGGCCGCACTCTGAGAAGCGGCGACTGGGCCCGGGCCGACAACCGGGCCCGAGCCGGCAACGGCGATCGGCGCGGACGCGGACGGTCCTGTGCCGGCTCCAGGGGTCGCTGCCGCCCGGCCTGATGCCGGAGAGGCCAAGAGGACAACCGCGATGACGGCCAGAAACAACCACGCCGCGCGGCCAGCGCTCAGGTTCAGCTCGAAACGACAGGATCGCGGACGACGCATTCAAACTCCTTCGCTGGTATGAAATTCGGGATCCAAAAGCCTCACTATATCTTTGTTTCCCACACCAATGATCAGGAGTCCACCCTCACGCCTCCCGCGGTTGCAGCTTCTCTTTCTTCACCGCGGCGACCGCCAGCGAAATCGGCACCAGAGCAAGCACCACGAAGGCGAATTGAGCGCTGCTTGCTGATCGGTCATCGGATCACGCGGGGGGGAAGCGTGATGCACAAGGAAGCGGCGCTCTGCTTGTTTGCTAGAGACGCCGCCAGACCAACCCTTCGCCACTCCGCCAATAGACGGCAATGGCGCGGGCATAAATCTCATCATTGGGGACGAGGCCGAAGAAGCGACCGTCGACGCTGTTGCCTCGGTGGTCGCCGAGCAGCAGCACCATGTCATCCGGGATCCGCAGGTCGGAAATTTCTTCACCCCCGCCGTCCGAAAGGTCGAGCAACGCTTCGTGCTCTCCGAAGATCTCCACTTCAGGGATGGAAGGATCCACCAGTGGCTCACCGTTGATGCTGAGCCTGCCGGCACGCAGGGTGACGCGGTCCCCACCAACGGCTACTACGCGCTTGATCAGGCGAACGCCCGAGGTGGGGGAATCCAGGATCACGACCTCGCCACGAGCCGGTTCGTATCTCTGCACGATCTCGAGCTCGGTGAACGGGATGCGGACCCCGTATGCCGTCTTGTCGACGATGACGCGATCGCCGACCTGCAAGGTCTGCTCCATGGAGCCGGAGGGCACGGTGTAGTGGTCGGCGAAGGTCGACCGGGCGGCAAAGGTGAAGGCGATCACCGCGGCCAGCGTCAGTCCTTCCCTCGCCAGCGACCGCACTCGCGATTTCCAGATTGAGGCTTCTGATTCGTCCATGGCATCTATTTTATGACTACGAGCCCTCAGACCGGTAGTTTCAACACCATCAAAAGCTTCGCCGACCACCCTACCGGGAAGGGGCCTCGGCACCGAGTTGCTGCGCGACAAAGGCCATCTCCATGGCGGTGTCCTCGATGCGGCGGCTCATGGGTACACCTCGGCTACCCGCATGGCCCGCTTTGGGGTGGTAGCGCAGAATCACCGGGTATCCAGAGGTTGTCGCTCTCTGCAACCTGGCCGTCATTTTACGTGCCCCCAGCGGCGGCACGCGCGTGTCCAGATCACCGGTCGAGAACATGACCGCGGGATACGGGGTGCCGTCGACAACGTTCTGGTAGGGCGACCAGGTGCGGATGAACTCGAACTCTTCTTTCACCTCAGCGTTGCCGTACTCGAGAAGCGCGGGGGCGTTGTTGTTCCGCGTGTAGTGTGGAAAGCGCAGGATGTCGACGTCGGGGAAGCCACAAAGCACCGCACGAAAGAGGTCCGGTCTCTGCGTCAGGGCAGCACCCACCAGCAGGCCGCCGTTGCTGGTCCCCTGGATCGCGAGCTTATCGGGGCTCGTGTAACCGGCCTCGATCAACCACTCGGCGGCGGCAATGAAGTCATCGAAGACGTGTTGCTTGTTCGACAGCATGCCGCCTCGGTGCCAGTCCTCACCGTACTCCCCTCCGCCACGCATGTTGGCAACCACATAGACGCCGCCGAGCTCGAGCCAGACAACCGCGGTGGTGCTGAAGCCCGGTCGACGCGAAGCGTAGAAACCGCCGTAGCCGCTGAGCCAAGTCGGGTTCTGGCCGTTCATCTCGACATCCTCGTGATGCACGACGTACATCGGCACCCGGGTGCCATCCTTCGAGGTTGCCCAAACCTGCTCGACCACGATTCCGGTCGGGTCGAAATCGATCTCTTCCTCATCGTCTACGGTGCGCGCACCGGTTTCGAGATCGATCTCGTAGGTGATCTCGGGCTGCAGGAAGGACCTCAGAGTCAGCGCCACCTTCCCCTCCCCCGCCTCGCGTACCGACGCGGTGTGGAATGGCGGCACCTCGACCTCGCCCGCCGCCGTGCCGTCCATCTCGAAGACTCTGATTTGCGAGCTGACATCGTGCAGGTAGCTGACGTAGATCTTGTCGTCGATGAAGGTGAAGCCCTCCATCATGTCCTCGCCCTCGGGGATGATCTCGCGCCAGCTCTCGCGCTCCGGGGTCTCGAGGTCGATGGTGAGCAGGCGGCCGTTCGATGCGTCCAGATCGGTACGCACGTACAGCAGGCCGTCGTGGAAGCGCGGGTAGAAGTGCGCGTGGGCATCGTCCACCAACGGCTGGATGGGACCGCCGCGGTCGAGGTCCTGGAAGTGCATTTCGGTGCGCGCCCAGCCGTGACTCACCGTAAAGATCCGGTATCGACCCTCGCCGGCCTCGCTCATGCCCACGAACGTCTCGGGACCGTAGCCCTCGCCGAACACCACCTCATCATCGGCGAAGTCGGCTCCCATTTCGTGGTACTTGATGCGCGGGCCGATCTGGCGCGAGCGAGCTGTGTAGGTGAAACCCGTGGCGTCATCGTTGAACGAGACGTTGCCGTACAGCGCGTTCGGCAGGGCGTCGGACAGGTCCTCGCCCGACTCCAGGTCGCGGATGCGAATCTGCACCTCGTCCTGTCCGCCATCGCGGATGTTGTAGATCATCAACTTGCCGTCCTTCGAGAAGTCGACAATCGATACCCGGGTGGTGTGCCCGGGATCCATCAGGTGCGAGTCGATGACGATCTCGTATTCGGCCTCGGGATCGATGGGCTCCGGCTCGTCCTCGCCCTCCTCGCCCTCACCCTCGCCCTGGCCTTCCCCTTCGGTGCGCTCCTCGCCCTCCTCCTCCGGCGCCGGGCGCCGATAGATAATCGGCAGATCCTCGCCTTTTCGTCTCATGGTGAAGTACTCGTACTCGCCCGCCTTCCTGGGTGAGCCGATGTCGTCCCGGTCCATGAGCTCGGTCAGGCGGTTCTCG
This sequence comes from Acidobacteriota bacterium, assembly GCA_030609765.1. GTDB lineage: Bacteria > Acidobacteriota > UBA890 > UBA890 > UBA890 > CALAKE01. The sequence continues at coordinate 2,116 of JAUWTE010000211.1, read as the reverse complement.
AGCCAGGTGCGCGTAGGTGTCTGGCCGACGACGAGCTCGGCGTAGGCATTCTGCTCGTCGAGCCAGGCGCGGGTCTCGGAGCCGTCGCGATCCTCCAGCCAGCGGAACGGATCGGGAATCTCGACCCCATGCATGACGTCGACAACCTCCTCGATACGAGTATCGGGTGGCGGCGGGTAGGCAGGCGCACAGCCGATCGCTGTGGTCGCCGCAACCAGGGAGATTGCTGCCAGTGCCGACAATGCAGCGACATTTCTCATCGCGCTCATGCTATTTACCTCGATTCAGGGATCTGAGGAACTGCCAAAGGAATGCGAGCTTGGATCTCGTACCTCGACCCCGCCACGGTATCGAACTCGAAAATGCCGTCTTCTTCCGTGCTCAGGTCGATTTCTTTGCCATCGGAGATCACCCGCAGGGGCTCGTCGCTGCGGATCCGGCATCTACTGCCGCTGGTGGAGTGGATCGTGGCTGCAAGTAGTCGCCTGCCCTGCCAGTTGAAATCCAGCTCGAAGCCGCCCCGTGCCCGCAACCCGCGCACCGAGCCTGTCGGCCAGGCCTCGGGCAGTGCCGGCAGAAAACGGATGAGCTCTCCCTGCGACTGCAGGAGCAACTCGACGATGCCCGCGGTGGTTCCGAAGTTGCCGTCCACCTGGAGCGCGCGGCCACAGAGCGAGAACAGATTCGGCAGCGTGTCCTCGGCGATCAGGTAGTCGAAGTTCTCGATCGCCCGCTCACTCTCCGACAAACGGGCCCAAAGAGTCATCTTGTGGCTCGATGACCAGCCGCATCCGCCCAGGGCGCGCAGGTCGAGCGTGCGCTCGGCCGCGGCCGCGAATTCGGGGGTTGTTTCGGGGTCGATCTCATCGCCCGGGTAGAGCCCCCATAAGTGGGACAGATGTCGGTGCTCAGGCTCCAGATCATCCCAGTCCTCGAGCCACTCCTGCAGTTGGCCATGTTTGCCGACCTGAAGCGGCGCCAGGCGGGCGCGCGCCTCCAGAACCTCGGCTCGCAGATCGTCATCGACGCCCAAAGTCGTTGAGGCCTCCGCGAACGCGCCGAACAGGGCGCGGATGATTTGCATGTCCATGGTGGGGCCGGCGGCCATCGTCCTCGCCTTCAAATAGGAGCCGGTCACTTCGTCGAAGAAGCGACCGTTGCCCGCGCGCAGCGGGAAGTTCTCCGGCGAGTTCGACGGAGCAGTGACCAGCCAGCCATATCGCGGGTGCTCGACGAGAGTATCGAGGAAGAACTCCACGGAGCCCTTCATGAGCGGATACAACCTCTGCAGGTATTCCGCATCTGGCTCGAAAACGTAGTGCTCCCAGAGGTTGAATAGCAGCCACGCCCCACCGACCGGCCAGGCACCCCAGGAGGGACCGTCCATGGGAGCGGTGGCGCGCCATAGGTCCGTGTTCTGGTGCAGCACCCAGCCTTGCGCGCCCCAGTGCCGCTGGGCCACATTGCGGCCCGCCTCGGAGGCCTCGGTCACCAGCTTCAGCAACGGCTCGGTGAGCTCCGGTAGATTGCCGATCTCGGCGGGCCAGTAGTTCATCGGCAAGTTGACGTTCACGGTGTACTTGCTGTCCCAGGAGGGATTCGAGTCCTGATTCCAGATGCCCTGCAGGTTGGCGGGCTCGGTGCCGGGACGGGAGCTGGAAATCAGCAGGTAGCGGCCGAACTGGTAGTAGAGCGCTGCCAGTTGCGGATCGGGGTCCTCCCTCAGTGCCGCGGTGTTGATGCCGCCGGCCTCTCCCTCGACACGAAATCGTCGGATGCGCTCGTCCGTGGGCAGGCTCGCGGCATCGGTCGCGCCAAGATCGACTGCCACGCGGCGAAACAGGCGCCGGTGCTCGGCGACATGGTCCCGGCGCATCTCCTCGTACGACCTGTCGGTGACCGCGTTCAGGACGGCTGTCACGCGCGCGCTCGGGTCGCCGCTGACGTCCTTGTAGCTGACAAAGCTCGTGGCTGCGGCGATCACCAATGTGACGGCGTCGGCATCATCAACACTCAAGGTCCGGTAGTCGACCTCCGTGATGCCCCCCTCGGCGGTCGCCTTCACGCGAGCTTCGTAGCGGAGCTTCCCCTCGATACCCAAGAAGTCGCTGTTCTT
>JAUWTE010000500.1 GCA_030609765.1 Acidobacteriota bacterium | reverse complement strand
GATACGCCGAAGAAGTCGAGCGTTCGGACGTAACGGGGGGCGACGAGCTGCAGCGTGCCCTTGAGACCCTCTATGGGGAGCGTCGGGTCGATTGCGACGTTCCCGGGGGAATTGATGTACGCCAACGCCGCGACGTGCAGGTTCACTGGCGCGTTGGAGAGCGTCCGCGGCTCGAGCTCCTGGGCCTGGGCTGGCGAAGTGATCAGGAAAGCGGATGTCGTGAGCAGAAAGATGGCCGCGAGCAGGGGGATGGCCGTGGGCTGACTTGCCGCGTCCGCTGAAGCCGCTGACTGTGGTCGGTGTCTTGTTCTCACTGTTCTTCGCGCAACTGTTCTAGGATCTGAGCGTCCACCCAATATACATCGACGTTTTGCCCAGGGTTTTCAGCTTCGACGTCGAGCTCATCCCGGTAGGAAAGGGCGATGTTCGGATAGGTACCCTCGTAGGGTCGGCGGCTCGAGAAGAACAGGTACTTGCCATCCTTGGTGACACTCGGGCAGAAATCGGTCTGCGGTGAGTTGATCGTGCTGCCCAGATTAATGGCCTCTCCCCAGGTGCCATCGTCCTGGCGAAACGAGACATGCAAGTCGCCGCCCCCGAATCCATCCGGGCGGTCGGAGGCGAAGATGATGTAGCTCTCGTCGGGCGCGATGAACGGATCGAAAACACCATGCTCGGTGTTGATGGTCGGACCCAGAAGCTCGGGCTCCCAGTAGCTGCCCTCGGAGAGCCTGGCCACATAGGCGCCACCTAATTCCGCCCCGCCACGAGCATCGCCGAAGAAATACAGCGTTCCGTCCTCTGTTACCGATGGGTAGAGCTCCGACAGGGCAGTATTCACAGGCTCCCCTAAATTCACCGCATCGCCCCAGCCATTCTCGCCTCGCACGGCAACCCAGAGGTCAGAGCTCCGCTCCTCCCCTTCCGGAGCCATCCCGGGCCGCGCCGAGGTGAAGTAGAGCATGCCGCCGTCGGGCGAAAAGTTCAGGTCGTATTCAGGATGCCCGGCCGAGAATGGCGCCAGCCGCGGCTCGGACCAGCGGCCGTCGATTTCCTCCATGATGAGGATCCCGTGCGGCTCGCCCCGATACCCAAACAGGAAGGTCGTGCCGTCCGGCGTGAATGTCGAGCTCCACTCGCCGCCCGCAGTGGAGACGATGCCAGGGGCGAAGAGCTCCGGCTCCATCCCCGGGGGCTGCTGACCCAGATACGGACCGCTCAGCAGCGGAAACTCTGCCGCGGCCTCGTCCGTGTCTCCCACAGGAGAATCGCTGGCTGGTGCGCACGACTGTCATGAGAACTGTGCCAGAAGAATCGAGACCGCTACGGCGAAGTATCGACGCATGTTGTTCACGGCTCCTCGTTGTCCGGATCGTTTTCGCTGAGTGGCTCCCACGAAGGTGATCTGTAAACCGTCCGACCGCCAAGATCAAGCGGCGTCCTCGCGCACCACCGAGAGCTCCTTGTCGTAGAAGAAGAAGCGCTCGCCCGAGAGCGAGCTCGGCGTCAGGTCGCGCCGAAGCTCCGGGTCGGCGGCCTGGTGTCCGTCCCAGCACGCAAACAGCTCGACCTCTCCGACGCGACCGATTTCATGTGCCAGGTACTCGCTCATGGCTGCCAGCGAGTGGCGCTTGCGAGCCAATTCCTCGGGATCCCTCTCGAACTTCCTGATGCGGCCGTAGTTGAAGCCGCAGCCGCAATGAGTGTGTGATCCGGCAAAGTAGACGTGTGGCTTCTCAAACTGCACGCGCACCAGTTCGTCGTTTTCTGTCTCGAGATCAGCGAGGTAGAAGCCGGGCATTTCAGCGTCCCACTCGATGAGTCGCAAAGGTGCCTCAGCGGCGATGTATATGGTGCGGCACGGGGGCTTGGGAGTGCTCGGCTCCGGGTGCGGTTCGGCACTCAGAGGATCGAGGACCCTCAGCGTCTCGCCCTTTCGCTTCTTCTTTCTGAACATGTCTGCGTCTCTGCGCCGATCTGCTGAGGCGTGGGTTGCTACCTTCGGCGCTTTGCCCTGATGAAGACCCGGATCTGGTCGGGGCGGGGATTGATGTAGCGAATACGAATGCGTCCATCCTCGGCTTCATCTACGACGCCAGGTATCGAATTGGCGGTCAGATACCAGCCCTCCGGCAACACCACTGTGTTGCGCGGTCGCCCGAATGAGCGGTCCCAAACCAGCTCATCGCCCACCAGCACGTAGCGACTCGGATCGGTGTAGGTTTCCCAAATCCTGAGACGCACTGAGTGGCCCTCGGGTACCGGTTCGAACCAGATCACCACCACCTCGGTCTCCGGCGTGACGTCGCCCAAGTCGATGCCACGGGCCGTGATCTTCTCACCGCGGAGCGTTTCGACCTCGAGCTCCTCGCCGGTGTCCAGGTTGGTTGCCGAGGGATCGGAGGCCCTGCTGCCGGCCCGGACCACGTTCAGATACCGGTCCATGCCGGGCCGTGACTCCGTGTAGTCGTGAAAGAGACGGAACGAATGCGTCTCTGGCTGCTGCAGGAAGTAGGTGATGTCGCGGTCCTGGAAGGCGCGCTCTGTAAACGACCAATTGACACGGGCGGCCGTGCTCTGCGGGGTAGAGCCCTGGGCCCCCTGCGGCGGCGGGGCAGTCGAGTCCAGGGACGCCGCTCGCTCGTCTGCTTCTTCCGGTAGGAGACGTCCTCGGACCACGAAGGGAATCGCGCCCGGGCCGGGATTCATGAAGCTCGCCCTGATGCGGCCATCCTCCTCCGTGGCCAGCTGGCAGGAGTAGTTGCAGCCCACCAGCTCGTACCCGAGCGGCAGCACGACGGCATTCCTGCGGATACCCAACGAGCGCGAAAAGACGAGGTCCTGGCCTTCCAGGAAGTAACTTTCAGAATCCTGGTAGGTCTTGTCGATACGAAGCCGTCCTTGCCCGCCCTCCGGTACGGGTCGGGCCAAG
>JAUWTE010000391.1 GCA_030609765.1 Acidobacteriota bacterium | reverse complement strand
GGGCGGCGATAGCGCTACCTATGAGTTCCAGCGGCAGGTCGTCGAGTTTCCGGAATCGCACACAGGACTTGCCCATGTCCATGCGCTTGCCGGTTGCCTTGTAGGCCGCAGTGAACCGTGCCCGGCTGTCCTGGTCGGCGTAGACGCCGGTGAGGTACACAGCCATGTGATTCTTCTGTGACGCCAAAGCTGCCAACATCAACGGTTGTTTGTTGTAGGTGTCCGGGTAGCGGCTGAGCGGCACCTGATACGTGATCATCCCCCAGTTGACGGCTTCCTCGAACCCGTCGGGAAGGTTCTCCAGGATCACGTCACGGATGGCTTCGATTGCCTCCAGCCGATCATCGGGGAGGTCGGACAGGTACTGCGCAACGGTGTCTGCTTTCGATTTCATGCGACCACACTATCGCTTGGAGCTGACGCCGCGACGCCCTTTCGTAGAGGGGTATCCTCTGCCGCCATGTCTACTTCCGACGGCCTACGGCCCGCCTTCGACGCTCTCGATTCGTGTCAGGCGGCACTCGACAAGCTCGACGCCCTGTGTTGCGAACCGGGCCGCAGCCCGCGGATGAAGACATTGGGCGAGTCTCTGGCCGCTGCCCGCAGCGGGCTGGAGAGGGGCGACGTATCCGCGACGGCAGAAACGGTTCTGGCCGAGCTCGAGGATGCCGGGGCCCAGGTCGGCCGTCTTCAGGTGGGCTGTTGCGCCCCGAACCGGTTACCGCTGTACGTCACATTCCTCGAGGGCTTGACCACCGCTCAACTTGCAGTGAACCGTGAGCTGGGACTGGCTCCGCATAGCGGCTGAGGGGCACTTGGTAGGTGATCATCCCCAGTACATCGCCTCTTCGAACCCTTCGGGAAGGTTCTCCAACATCACGTCACGGACGGCCTCGATCGCTCCGAGCCAACCCTGGGGAAGATCGGACAGGTCCTGATTATGCACTATGCCTTCACCGTGACTTGAACGGCTCGGCTCCCCCACCGTAAATGTGGCGAGGCTGCAGGTGAGGCGCGATGTGGGCAATTCGTGCCGGCTAGATAAGATGATCGCGCTGGCGCTCGCAACGATCGGCAACATCGTGGCTCGCCAATTACAGGAGAGGCGATGACCAGGACGACGCACAAGCAAGCCACGGTATCCGCCATTGCGACGCTCCCTTTTACCCTCGCAATTTCCCACGTGTTGACGTGGAAAAATTCGGCAACAATGCTCGTCTTCCGTTCCGAACCACTTGTGGCGACCGATACAGTTGCGCCCCCATCCGCAAGACGAGCGGGAGGGACCTCATGAGGTACGCGGTGCCTGGATATGTCCCTGTCTACCGCGCTATCACAGGCTATCTGCAGCTACTCGCATCGCCGGTGCGAGCTGCGGCAAGAAAGGTCAGTCACCAGTCATGATCAAGCCATACCTGAAATTCCTCGTCCCGGCCATTGTCGTGCTCGGCGCCCTCATTGTTCTTGCTGTGACCCTGTCCAGCAATCTTGTGTACTTTCATACGCCGACCGAACTCGCGACTGAGATTTCATCCTCGTCAGACAGGCTGCGGCTCGGAGGTCAGGTGGTCGCCGGTTCGGTTCAAGAGAGCGACGGGATGGTAGAGCTGACGGTGACTGATGGCAGGGAGTCAACCCGAGTGGTGCATGTGGGTGTAATCCCGCAGCTTTTCAACGACGGTCAGGGAGTGATCGTCGAAGGAACATGGGATGGGACAAGGTTCCATTCAGACAGCATGTTGATTCGCCATGATGAGCAGTACCGCACTGAAGAGGACGTGGTCTACGACTCGGAGAATCACGAGCTGAAGGAATCGTGACCGCGGCAGTCGCCTCATGCCGGTCCGTGCCAGGACACCTGTCATTCGGCAATTCAACAAGAGCAGGAAGCCTCTACTAGCAACTTGTGTCAACGCGCAAGGTTGCCCTCATACATAACCGAACAGGCGCCAGGAGGACTTGTGCGGTTGGGACATAGGAAATCGCAATGAACGCGATACTCGGTGTCGGAGCTGTGGTTGCAGCATTTGCCGGATCGCTGCTCCTGATGGTCCGCGGCCTGACCGCGCTCTACCGTCCGCAAACCGCCACGATCGATCGATTGCGGCTTCCAGTGCTGCTGGTCGTGGGTGGTTCTGCGACATCGATGTTTGCACTGCAGCTAGCGCTCCTCACAGACGACTTCAGTCTCGAGTATGTGGCGAATCACTCCGCTTCGGTCACTCCGCTGATCTTCAAGATCGCCTCAGCGTGGGGAGCCCTCGACGGAAGCATCGTCCTTTGGGGTTTCGTGCTCGCGTTGTTCATAGGGAGCGTTTGGCACCGCTTCCGTTCACTACATCACTCGGATGCATTGTGGGCGGGTGCGCTCGGTGTAATGGGCGTGGTCGGTGTCTTCTTCTTCGGACTGATGCTGACGGTTTCGAATCCATTCGAAGTGTGTGTTCGCGCGGCGTCGGTGGGCTGTGTCGAAGCCACAGGGGCGTTCTGGCAGACATCGCAAGCGGCACTTGAGGGGCTTGGACCCAACCCTCTGCTCCAGAACCACCTACTGATGGCGATTCATCCACCCCTTCTCTACGCGGGGTATGTGGGCCTCACCGTCCCGTTCGCTTTCGCCATGGCTGCGCTTGCGACGGGCAGGGGCGGAACGAAGTGGCTGGAGGCCTCCCGATCGTGGACCCTCGTTGCCTGGGGTTTCTTGACGGTTGGGATTGTGCTTGGCGGCCTCTGGTCGTATGAGGTGCTCGGCTGGGGTGGCTACTGGGCATGGGACCCCGTGGAGAATGCGTCGTTCATTCCCTGGCTGGTCGCGACAGCCTTCATCCACTCCTCGGTTATTCAGCGAAGGAGGGGCATGCTCCAGGCGTGGAACTTCATGCTGGTTATTCTCGCCTTCGCGGCAACGATCCTCGGTACCTTCCTAACACGCTCCGGGATCATTAGCTCGGTCCACAGCTTCTCCCAGTCACCTATCGGTCCGGTCCTGCTGTGGTTCCTCGCTTTCATCCTGGTCGTCTCCTTCGGTGTCTTTACGGCCAGGATCCGCGACATCGCATCTTCACCGCGTCTCGAGTCGCTGGCGAGTCGAGAGGGCCTGTTCCTGCTGAACAACCTGTTGTTGAGCGTCTTCGCCTTTGTGGTGTTGGTGGGCACCTTGTATCCGCTGTTCCTCGAGGCATTCACCGGATCCAAGGCGGGCGTCGGGGCTCCATTCTTCGATCGGTTCGCCATCCCGCTTTCCCTAGCCCTTCTGGTGGCAATGGCGGTTGGCAGCATCGCTCCCTGGCGTGTCGCTTCCCCTGCCGTCCTTTGGGAGCGGACCCGGACGCCGCTAGTTGTCGCTCTCGGGGCCGGTGTCCTGGCGGTACTCGTCGGCTATCGCGATGGATACCTGCTCCTGGGCACGGTCGCGAGCATCCTCGTCATTGCTACTTCATTTCGCCAGCTCGCGGTCACTGCACACCGCAGAGCCACTAAAACGGATTCGACCACAGTTTCGGCCGTTGCCCACACACTGCGTGGGGATCGCCACTACTGGAGCGGTCAGCTGTCGCACCTCGGCATAGCCATTCTGGCGCTGGGGATCGCGCTGTCTTCGAACCTCGCCGTGAGCGGGGCGTTCACTGTTGACAGATTCGAAACTGTGCCCTTCGCCGGAATGGAGCTTACGTATCTCGAGTCGGTCGTCCGCCAGGAGCCCAACCGAGATGTGCTCGGAGCCAGAATCGCCATCGCGCGTGATGGCAAGCAGGTGGGCATACTCGAGCCCGGCATCAACGACTACTTCAGGCAGGGCCAGACGATCGGCACCCCGTCGGTTGCTTCATCGATTGGCGGGGACCTGTATCTCACGCTCGACCGAATCAACGCGGACGAGATCTCCTTCAAAGCCCTGTGGTTCCCGTACATATGGATGGTATGGATTGGCGGATTCCTTGCCGGCATAGGTCCCGCATGGTCGTGGGTGGCCCGGCGCCGTTCTCAGCCCGCGAGGCGGGTACTGGAGGAGACCCAATCTTGAGAGGCAAGATCCACCTCCTGCTCAT
>JAUWTE010000407.1 GCA_030609765.1 Acidobacteriota bacterium | reverse complement strand
GGCCTCTCCATCCGAGAAGTCCACCGTCAGCGGCACGTATGCGGAAACGGGTGCAGCGATGACACAGAGCGCAAGAAGCAAACCCAGCGACAGACGGTTATTCAGTAGCCGTGCTTTCATCGGCTACCTCCCGTGACGTTGCCGAGCAACTCGGAAATCCGCCTCGGGCCGCCATCGACGGCATAGGGCCCTTCCTCGAGCGCAATCAGATGGGCGCCGTTCGCATTGCTGGGCCACACGAGCGACCTCCTGGCCCTCTCTATGGGTCCGGCATCCTGCGTCAGATGTGTCTTGTCCATGCCGCCGGCGTCCTGCTCGCTCTCATCCAGGAGCCAGACTCCCTGAAACATGCCCACCGGGCGCCAGGCGTCGCCGCTACGGTAGAGAAACACCAGCACTAGTTGGCCGGGAGAAAACCGTGCCTCGCCGCGGGCGATGAGGGTCAGCCCGTTTTTCTGGCCACCGGCCGTCCGCACCAACAACGTCCCATCCTTCGGGCCACGCCATGACTGGTCGATGGCCAGCCTGGTCTCGGTCTGGATGGTGCCACCCCGGGTCACGCTCTTGCTGGACAGAACGCGCGCGACGGCGATTACCTGTGCGTCGTCCTGCAGGCGCGCGAGGCTGATCTTCTCGATCACGCTCGCGGACGAGGGCAACGCCAGTCCGATACCAAGCACCATGACCAGCGCTGCAATGGCCGGCCGCCCCCAACCTGCGCTCCGTATCCCACGGTCGCTGTGCATCCTATTATTGCCCTCCGTAGTAGCCCGGCCTGGTGCGTGCCTCGCCGCCTCTGGCCTTGACCTCGATCTCGCGCCACTCGCCCGGCTGTGGCGGGTCGCTGGACTGGTAAGCCATGGCGTACTGGCTCCGTAGCTCTGCAGCGATCTGTTCATAAGCGTCGATCAGCTCCCCCAGGGAAGAGAGGATGACGGATTCACCTCCCGTGCTGTCCGCAAAGGACCGCAGGGTCACCTCGCCCTGGTTGATGTTATCGAAACTGCGGCCGAAACCAGATTTCGTCCCGACCGTCTCGAAGATGCCAATTGTGTAGAGACGAACGTCTTGACGTTGGGCATAATCCACAGCCTGACGTTCAGACACTGTCTGTACCGTGTCGAATCCGTCCGACAGCACCACGAGGGCACGTCGCTCCGGCCGGTCAGCAAGAATGTCGGAGGAATCGACGACGGCCATGTTGAGCGACGTGGCGCCCGCAGGCTGCAACTCCTGAATCGCCTCGCGCAGCAAACGTCGGTCGTCCGTCAGCTCCTGCACGACTCGAGGGAATGCGTCGAAGGCCATGACGAAGGCCTCATCCTCGGGGCCGAGCTGATCGAGGAATGCGATTGCGCCCTGCTTGGCGCGCTCCATCTTGGGACCCTGCATACTGCCCGAGGTATCGATCAGCAGCCCCACCACCATCGGCCGTGGATCAGCCGTAAAGGTCAGAATCGCCTGCGGCTTCTCGTTCTCGAAGATCTCGAAATCGTCGATCTCGAGACCTGGAACGAACCTGCCTCCGCCCTCCACTACGGCAACGTTTAGAAGCACGCGGTTGACCTCGGCTCGGAACACCGCGGTCTCGAGGTCACGTGTGATGACCGTGTCCTCGGCGGTACCACCGTCGGAATCGGTCGCCTCGACCCGAATCAGGCGGCGGCGAAACTCGGCGCCGGCATCCCAGGTAACCTCCCAGGGCTCCTCTTCCCGCGTTCCGATAACCTCATCGTCGACATAGAAAGTCACGACCGTGATATCGGTATCGGGCGCCGGCGTGACCTCGGCGCGGATCGTGACCACACCGGAAACATAGGTGGCCTGACTCGGCTCGAGGATGCGAACTGTGGGCTGAGCCGATTGCTCGGCACCCACCCAGGTCGCAACCGCAAGGACAACTACAGACAGTAAAATCAGCTTTTTTGAATGCTGCACAGTTTGAACCCTCAGTACGCCCCCATGTTGCAGGCAGGATCACTCCCCGCCGGGGGGGAAACGCCACTCTTTGGACTTGTCAGGGTGCGGGGGGAGCAGTTCGAAATCTACCACGGGCCCGAGTCGCCCCACAAATCCCGAGATAGGGGTAAATGTCAGCTAGCGAAGCGTTTCGGCGAAGAACCGTTCGACCCGCGCCATGGCGTCTCTCCACGTAGAGCGGTAGGTGAACGCGTGCGTCTCACCAGGATAAATGCCGACATCGAACCTCTTGCCCGCACGAACCAGAGCGTCGACGAGGCGAAAGCTCTGCAGAACCGGCACGGCCTGGTCGGCCGTGCCGTGCAGCACGAGCACTGGTGCCGCCAGACGCTCGAGGTGATGCAGAGGGCTGCGCTCCCGGTACAAGTCGGTATTCTCCAGCACGTCCCCCATGCGACCACGAATCCACAGGCCGCCGGGATCGTGGGCCCACTCTTCCCAATCGACGACACCAGCCACGTCGATGCCGGCGTCGAAGGCCGAGGGAGCCTGCACCAGGGCCTGCAGTGTGAGATAGCCGCCGTAGGAGATCCCCCAGATCCCCACCTTGCCGGCGCGTGGCTGGTTGAGGTTCTTCAGGTAGCGAGCCGCGGCGAGAAGGTCATCGAGATCACCTCCGCCCAGGTCGAGGTGTGGCGCCACGCGAAAGTCACGCCCATAGCCAATGCTTCCGCGATAGTCGACCGCAAGGACCATGTAGCCCTGCTGCGCCAGATACTGATTGAGCCCGTAGAGGATGGCGTAGGCGCGGCGGGGATGCCAGCCGTAGCGATTCTGCCGGATCCCGCCGCCGTGTACCCAAACGACGGCCGGTACCGGGTCATCGGAATCGATGTCCCGGGGGACAGTCAGTTGCGCCACAACCAGGCGGCCGTCGCTGCTCGGGAAGCGAACGACCTCGGGAATGAGCAGATGCTCCTCGAGCCTGTCTTCGGCCCAAGATCGCGAGACCTGGCGGGCCTCGTCGTCTTGCGGCCTTTGCACCCAGATATCCGGCGGCCGCCGGGTGTCGGCGTGGAGGAACAAAAGAGCGGAAGCATAGGGCTCCATTCAGGTGAGGTCGAGGTACCACGCAGTCGAGAGATGGGTTGCGGCTCACCCGGCCCCGTACGGTCTCCAGGGAAATCCACCAGGAAGAGGGAGCGCTCGCTGACCGACCCACGATTGGTCGCCACCACGAGACGCTCCCCCGCGGGGTGCCAGCGCGGTGCCTCCACCTCGAATTCGCCTTGCGTGACCTGCCCTGGGGCAGAGGTGCTCGCCCCTGCCTCGTCGCTCACACTGATCACATACAGGTGAGTCCAGCCGCTGCGGTCCGAAAGGAATGCAATCCTCTCCCCATTCGGCTCCCAGCGCGGACCTGCCTCCAAATACGTCAGGCTCCACCAGGCCTCGTCGGTTTCATCAACGACGACCACGGGTTGCCAGTCCGGCGCCGCGGCAACCAGAATCCGGCGGCGCTTGGCGTCGGCTGAAACCTGCTGCCAAGCGATCCTTCCTGTCGATGACCATGCCGGCTGCGATGAGTACTCCACACCCTTCTCGAGCCAGACGATCTCGCCATCAGCCACATCGACCCAGGCCAAATCGGCGGCGCTTGTTTCGGGGGCGAAGAACGCCATCCTCCGACCGACGAGCTCTCGAACCGGCTCCTCCACCCAATGACGCTCGCTGACGAGCGCGGCCACCCGCCTGCCCTGCTCATCCCAAACCGGCGAGCCAGCCGTCCCCTGCCAATCGGTGAGTTGTCGTTCCACCCCCGTGGCCAACTCGTGAATCCAAATCTGACCATCACGGACGAAAGCGATCGTTTCCCCATCCGGGGAAAATGACGGCTCGGAGTCAGCGAGCTC
>JAUWTE010000085.1 GCA_030609765.1 Acidobacteriota bacterium | reverse complement strand
TCTTGCCGGCGAGCTCCGTGTGATCCTCGCTCAGGTCATTGATCGACTCGATGTGATCACGCGGGATGATGAGCAGGTGGGTTGGTGCTTGCGGGCTGATGTCCTCGAAGGCGACCACGTCGTCGTTTTCATACACGACGCTCGCGGGTTGATCGCCGCTGGCGATGCGACAGAAGAGGCAGTCCCCAGACATAGGCATCTCCTTGGTCGAACTGTGGTGTCTCACCTCGTTCGAGAAAAAACGTCGAAACCTGATCTAATCACTAAAGCGCTCCACATCCGCTCCCGCACTTGAAAGCTTGCTCGCCAATCCCTCGTAGCCACGGTCGAGATGATACAGCCTGTCGATGATCGTAGGCCCGGACGCAACCAGACCGGCCAGGACCAAAGAGGCCGAAGCGCGCAGGTCGGTGGCCATCACCTTGGCTCCGCTCAAGGGGCTCGGTCCGCGCACTACCGCGGTGTGACCATCGATCGAGATGTCGGCTCCCATGCGGCTCAGCTCCGGGACGTGCATGAAACGATTCTCGAAAATCGTCTCGGCGATGATGGAGCTGCCTGTCGCCTGGGTCATCAAAACCATGTACTGCGCCTGCATATCAGTCGGAAAACCCGGGTGCGGCTGCGTCTTCATGTCCGTCGACTGCAGGCTTTCCGGGGCGGTGACGCGAATGCTGCTCTCCCCGACCGTCAATTCGACGCCCGCCTCAGACACCTTGTCGAGAACGGCTTCGAAGTGCGGGGGGTGACAATGGGTAACCTCCAAGGGGGCGCCCAACAGTGCCCCGGCGACGACGTAAGTTCCCGCTTCGATGCGGTCGGGGATCACGCTGTGCTCCGCCCCATCCAAGCTGTCGACGCCGTGGATAATGATGGTATCGGTGCCAGCGCCCTCGATATCGGCGCCCATGCTGATCAGTAGATTGGCCAGGTCCTCGACTTCCGGTTCACGGGCGGCGTTGTGGATCACCGTCGTGCCCTCAGCGAAGGTCGCCGCCATGAGGCAATTCTCGGTGCCACCCACGGTCGGGACGTCAAACAGGATCTCTGCGCCGCGCAGGCGGTCGGCCTCGGCCACCACGTAGCCGTGCTCCACACGAAGATCGGCACCGAGGCGAGCCAAAGCTGAAAGATGCCTGTCGACGGGTCGCGCCCCGATCGCACAGCCGCCGGGAAGGGACACACGCGCCTGGCCCGTGCGTGCAAGAAGGGGTCCGAGAACGAGGAACGACGCCCGCATGGTCTTGACCAAATCGTAGGGCGCCTCGCAGCTCGTCAGGTGATCGACGTTGGTGATGATTTCGCCGCCCGGCTTCCGCTCGACCCCGACTCCGAGGTGCTCGAGGAGCCTGCATATCGTCGCCACGTCGCGCACGTCGGGCACGTTGGACAGGTGCAACGGCTCGTCGGTCATGAGGCTGGCAACGAGCGCCGGCAGCGCGGCGTTCTTGGCGCCGCCGACGCGCACCTTACCGCTCAGCTTCTTGCCACCCTCGACGCGCAGCTTCTCCATGGGGGCTCCCGGTGCTCCGTGGCCGACCGCCCAACTCTAGCATCCAACGTCAGGGTCGGTCGGGGCAACTAACCAGTGCCGACGTGCGGCCGATCTCAGCGCTGACGGGCGGCCTTGCGCTGCAAATAGTCCTCGAGGTCGCGCAACGGCGGGATGTGGTGCGGCATGAGAGGGTATGAGGTCTCGACCAGTGGTGCCGGGTCGGCCGGGATAAACGCGGCCAGCTGCCGTATCACCTCCGCGTAGTCAGGATCGGCGGCGAGGTTCGTCCACTCCTCGGGATCGACCGTGTGGTCGTAGAGCTCCTCGCTGCCATCGATGTAGCGGATGTAACGGTACCGCTCGGTGCGGATCGAGAACTCGCCCACGTCGTAGGTGGTGATGGCCGGGTACTCCCAGGGTGCGTCCGGATCAGCCAGCAGCGGTATCAGGCTGTGGCCGTCGAGGCCTGTCTTCACGGGGATTCCGGTCAAGGCGACCAGAGTGGGGAAGAGGTCCATCAACGAGACGGTGCGCTCGGAGCGAGCGCCCGCTGGGGTGCCGGCGGGCAGCCCGGGAGTCCCGGGCGGTACCTGCACCATGAGAACAACGCGGGCGAGGTTGTCCCACAGCGCGAACTTGCGCCAGTGCTCCTTCTCACCGAGTTGCCAGCCGTGGTCGGACCAGAGCACGACGATGGTGTTGTCAGCGTAAGGGCTGGCATCCAGGGCATCCAGAAGACGCCCGACGAGCATATCGGCATAGGCGATCGAGGCCAGGTAGCCCTGCACCGCCTGCCGCCACTGTCCCGCCTCGACGACGTGCTCGTGATAGTTACCGGCGCGGTGGGCGAGCTCGATGGCACGCTCGGGGAGATCGTCGAGGTCGTCTTCCACTAGCTCCGGTAGCTGCACCGACTCCAGCGGGAACATCTCGAAATACTCGCGCGGCACGTACCAGGGGACATGGGGTCGGTAGATGCCGGCGGCGAGGAAGAACGGCCGGTCGTGCTCCTCCTGCAAACGATCGATGACCCACTGAACTGATTGATAGTCGCCGGTTTCCTCATCGGGGATGTCGAGCGGCGCCCAATCGAAGTCAGCGTACATGTCGTCGAAGGGCGGCATGTTGACCGTCCACCCCGGCACCGGGCGCATGTAGCTCGGCATGTGCTGTTCCTTCGACGGAAAGTAGTCGTCCCAGGAGATGGGGTCGGGCATGTTGTTGTGGAAGATCTTGCCGGCGCCCCCCGACCAGTAGCCGTTGTCACTGAAGTAGCGCGGCATGGTGACGACGTCTGGCATGACCTCCCGCCAGTACTGGTAGTTGGAGTACATGCCCGAGGTGTAGGTGTGCAGGCCCGTCAGCAGGGCCGTTCGCGCTGGGTTGCAGGACGGCGAGGGTGTGTAGGCACGCTCGAACAGCACCCCACTCTCGGCCAGCCGATTCAGGTTCGGCGTGCGCGCCTGTGGGTGGCCCCCCAGCGGTTCGATCCAGTCGTTCAGGTCATCGACCGAGATGAATAGGATGTTGGGCGGGTCGCCGGCGGTGGCGCTCGAGACAGAATCCGAGCCGGCACCGCCGCCATTACACGCGATGATGGCTAGTGCGGCAGCCGAAGCGGTAACCACGCGGATGGAAAGCTGCCGCATCAGGTTGCCAGCTCTCGCAACCAATCAGCCAGTATCACCTTCATCAGCGATTGATAAGGCACGTCCCGACGGTTGGCCTCACGCTTGAGCTCGTCGAGCAGCCAGCTCGGCATGCGCACGGTCACGCGCGAGGTAGACGGCTTGAGATTCGGAAATACCGCTGGCCGCGCCTTGCTGAAGTCGATGAACTCCTCGAGTCGATCTGCCTGGCTTTCCAGGTAAGCGGCCTCGTCTCGATGCTTACTCATCGAACCCATCTCCTGTACTTGCGCTTCGTTGACCACGCCGTGATCGGCAGGATCAGGTCATCCCTCACCGCGAACGGCACCGTGATATGGCGGCCATCATCAGTCAGGCCGATCAGCCAGAAGCGTGCCTCCCGTCCCGAGTGCTGTCGGTCGGGGATGAGGGTGCCACGCCCATTCAGGAACGCACGCTCGACATCGGCAATGCTGAAGCCTCTAGCTTCAACCTTGCTGGTATTGCCTTTGTCCCAATCGAAGCCTTGTGGCTTGTCCATGCCCAGCATGTACCTATAGTAGCATGATCATCATGTACATAGAGACTCGGAGACATTCGTCTCCTGTGAAATCTAGCGCGCACTCATTCCGAGAATTCTGTCCGGCGGGGTCCTCTGAGATATTGGATGGCCAGGGAGATCGAAGCGGCGCGAAGCTATCGCGTTAGCTCGAACGGATTCACGCAATTCACGCCGGTGCCTTCAACGTCCCTGGTGTTGCGGGTTGCCAGCGTCAGCCCGTGGACCTTCGAGGTGGCGGCCAGGAGCGAGTCGATGACGGGCAGAGGATCGGGAACGCCCAACCTTCCCCATACCGAGGCTGCTTCGAGGTCGACGGGGAGGATCCGTTCCCCATGGTCGCGGATCAGCCCGTCGAGCCAAACCTCCAACGCCTCCGCCCCTGCTGTGTCACGGCGACGGATGAGCTCGATCCCACGACGCAGCTCCCCGATCGCCAGGACACTCAGGAAGATCTGGTCCGGGGAGAGCGCCTCGAACCATGAAGCGACCGAGTGGTTACAGCGAGCGCCCTTGCGCAGCTCCGAGATGACGTTGGTGTCGACGAGAAAGCTCAAAGGTCGACCTCGCGGCCAAGGTCACGGATGCGCTCGAAATCAGAGTCGTTGCCGACCTCGGGCATGGACAAAAGGGCGTCCTTCAGGGTCTTGCCCGTCTTCGAGGAGAGCAACGCCTGCCGCAAGATCTCGCGGTGCTCTGCCTCGGCGGAGCGCCCATTCTCTGCAGCACGGATCTTCAGCGCCTTGACCACGCCTTCAGGCAAGTTGCGCACGATAAGTTGGGCCATCCTTCTCTCCGATCCTCGATGATAGCAATGATATCACATGAAGATCGGGTCGACTTCTCACTGGAAACGAGTATCGGTCCTCGCTGTATGTGGACGGCCACGGCCACCCGGGTGGAAAGGTGAATCGGCTGATAGCGGCTTCGACCTGCGTGAAGTAGTGGCTAGACAGTGAGACAAAGCGCCTCACATCCAGTTAGGATCCATGCCCGCCGTCCATCCGAGGAGGTACACGACCCGAGCGGCCCCTGGCAGGCAGCTACTTTCGCAGGACTGTAACGATGCGGGGGATCTCGTTGAAGTCGGGCAGGATGCGGGGCTCGTCCCAGCGGCCATCGCTGGCGAGAAGGTCAGCGACGAGCTCGGACTGACCGTAGCCGAGCTCCAGGATTAGCGGGCGCCCCGGCAGCAACAGGTTCGCCGCCTGCGGGATCAGGCGGGCATAGGCGTCCATGCCCTCAGGGCCTGCCGCCCAAGCTTCGCGAGGCTCGTGATCGCTGACCTCGGGGTCGACCTCGCGTCCGTTCTCCGGAGCATAGGGCGGGTTGCTGATGACCATGCCGACGGACTGACGAACATTGGCGGGAGGCTGGTGGTGGTCGGCGCCCAGCGGGCTCAGAAGGTCGCCTCGTATGAAGGCGATGCGGTCGGCGACGTCCAGACTCGCAGCGTTCTGGCGGGCGGTCACCAGTGGGGCCGGCGAGCGGTCGATGGTGCAGATGCGGGCGGCCGGCCGGGCCCGTGCCAGGGCGATCGAAATGATGCCGCTACCGGTACCGACGTCGACGGCCCAAGAGACTTCCGCGGTCGGCTGCCAGAGGGCCAGGGCCTCCTCGACGACCATCTCGGTTTCGGGACGCGGAATGAACACACCGGGCCGCACCGCAACCTCGAAGTCGAGGAAGGGAGCATGTCCTCGGATGTACTGCAGTGGAACGTGCGAGGCGCGGCTCGCGATGGAGGTGCGGAACTTCTCTGCGGCGCCGGCAGCAACGGGTTCTCTGAGGCTGGCCAGCAGCTGCGCCCGGTTCAACCCCATGGCGTCGCCGAGAAGGAGAGTGGCCTGCAGCCGGGCGCCGTTGATACTTTCCTCGGCGAGGACTTCCTCTCCCCAACGGAGTGCGTCCGCGACGCGTGAGAAATCGGCAGGCTCTTGATCGTTCATGCGCCGTCGGGGTGCGCCCTGCCGCCAAGCGGGCCATCCAGATCGAGGTTTGCTACGCGGGCAACTCGGGGACGCATCATGGGCTCGCGAGTCCCAAATCCCTCTAGCCTTCCGGCGGCATCTCCGCCTTCATGCGCTCGGCCTCGTAGTGAGTGGCAAGCTCAGAGATAAGTGGGTCGATGTCGCCCTCGAGGATGGAGGGAAGCTGATGGCTGGTGAAGTTGATACGGTGATCGGTGACTCGATGCTGCGGAAAGTTGTAGGTGCGGATCTTCTCGCTGCGGTCGCCGCTACCGACCTGACCGCGCCGCTCGGCAGCGATGGCGTCCTGCTGTTCCTGCATCTTGATGTCGTAGAGGCGGGCACGAAGCACGCGCATGGCCTTTGCTTTGTTCTTGTGCCAGGATCGCTCATCCTGGCAGGTGACGACGAGCCCGGATGGCTCGTGCGTGAGCCGCACTGCCGAGTAGGTCGTGTTGACTCCTTGACCACCCGGGCCCGAGGCGCAAAAGGTGTCGACACGAATGTCCTTCTCGGCGACCTCGATCTCCACTTCTTCAGCCTCGGGCAGAACAGCTACCGTAATAGCCGAGGTGTGAATGCGCCCGGAGGCTTCCGTTTCAGGAACCCGCTGAACTCGGTGCACGCCACTCTCATACTTGAGGCGGCTGTACGCGCCCTTGCCCTCGATGATGGCGATGACTTCTTTGAGGCCCCCGGAACCGGTGGTGTGATCCTCGAGAATCTCGACCTTCCAGCGGCGTCCCTCGGCGTAGCGCTGGTACATGCGGAAGATCTCGGCGGCGAACAGGGCTGCCTCGTCACCCCCCGTGCCCGCGCGCACCTCGAGCAAAACATTGCGCTCGTCGTTGGGATCGCGCGGCAGAAGCAGGCGCATGAGCGACTGCTCGAGATCGGCCTGCTGCGCCTCGAGATCGGCGAGCTCCTCCTCCGCCAACGCCTTCATCTCGGGGTCAGACTCTTCCAGTAACTCCCGGGTCTCGGAGATGCCACGCTCGACAGCCAGGAAGCGCTGATAGCCGTCGACGATCTCGCGCAACTCGGAGTGGCGCTTGGCGAGCTTCTGGTATCGAGCCGTGTCCTGAATTACCTCAGGCCGCGCGATCTGAAGATTCAGCTTCTCGTAGGACTGCACCAGCTCCTCGAGGCGGCCGACGACGTTCTCATTCATGGTCAGAGGAGGCCGTGGATCGACGGACTACGCTTCGTCCGTCGCTGCTGGCTCCTCTGCGGCAGGCGCGGCGGCAGGAGCAGCTACAGGAGCAGCCGGCGGCGCCGGTGCGATTGTTCCACCGGTCTCGGCCTTGTCCTTGTAGAAGCTCTCGTACTTACGCTGGAACTTCTCGACGCGACCAGCAGAGTCGACGAAGCGCTGCTTGCCTGTGAAGAACGGATGGCACTCGTTGCAGACCTCGAGCCGGAGGTCGGCCTTGGTCGAGCGCGTCGCGAACGTGTTGCCACACGCACATACGACAGTGACTTCGTGGTACTCGGGGTGAATTTCAGGCTTCATGTCAGCACTCCTTGCGACTACGCCGGCGAATGCATCGCCTTGAGAAAATCTTCGTTCTTTTCGGTCTTGCTCAGCCGATCGATAAGTAGCTGCATCGCTTCCGCCGGCCCTAAGGGTTGCAGCACTTTCCGTAGGACCCAAATCTGGTTGAGGCTCTGCCGCGACAACAGCAATTCCTCCTTGCGTGTCCCGGATCGATTGATGTCAATCGCCAGCCAAATACGGCGATCGGCCATCTTACGCTCCAGAACGATCTCGGAATTGCCGGTTCCCTTGAACTCCTCGAAAATGACTTCGTCCATGCGACTACCCGTATCGACTAGCGCCGTTGCGACGATCGTCAGGCTGCCGCCTTCCTCAATGTTACGCGCTGCGCCAAAGAAACGCTTGGGCTTGTGCAAAGCGTTGGCGTCGACGCCGCCTGAGAGCACCTTGCCCGACGACGGGCACAACGTATTGTAGGCGCGAGCCAAGCGGGTGATGGAGTCGAGCAGAATGACCACATCCCTGCCCTGCTCAACCAACCTCTTCGCCTTCTCGAGAACGATTTCGGCGACCGTGGCATGCCTTTCCGCCGGTTCATCGAAGGTCGATGAGACGACCTCGCCATCGACGGAGCGCGCCATCTCGGTAACCTCCTCGGGACGCTCGTCAATGAGCAGGACGATGAGCACGACATCGGGGTGATTGCCCGTAATCGCCTGTGCCACGCTTTTCAGAAGCATCGTCTTGCCGGCACGCGGCGGCGACACGATGAGGCCACGCTGACCCTTGCCGATCGGGCACAGCATGTCCATGATGCGCGTCGACAGCTCCTCCTTAGAGCGCTCGAGGTCGAACTTCGAGTTCGGGTGTAGCGGCGTCAAGTTGTCGTAGAAGGCGGCGCGCAGCAGATCCTCGGGGGCCCCGAAGTTGATCGATTCCACCTTGATGAGAGCAAAGTAGCGCTCTCCGTCCTTGGGAGGACGTACCTGCCCGAGAATCGTATCGCCGGTGCGCAGGTCGAACTTGCGGATCTGCGAAGGCGACACGTAGATATCATCGTGGCCCGGCAGATAGCTCATCTCGGGACCGCGCAGGAAGCCAAAACCATCAGGCAGAACTTCGAGCACACCCTCCGAAAGGATAGTCCCGTTGTTCGCGATCTGCGCCCTGAGAATCTGGAAGATGAGGTCGCGCTTCCGCAACTTCTGAATCCCATCGAGACTGAGTCCGTTGGCGATGTCAACAAGCTCGGCAATCGGTGCCGCACGCAGGTCGCGCACGTCCCACGTAGCTGGCGGCGGAGCTGTACTGACCTCGACTTCTACCTCGGGAGCGCTGACATGGTCGTCGCTCATGCTCTCGTCACCTCTGTTTCATGCGTCTGTACGAATGCGTTGTCGTCACTCGATGATGGGTGCTCATAGTGCGCCAGTCGCCGGTCGATCAGTGACCAGAGCTCTCGTTTGCCCTCGGCAGTCACTGCGGAAAAAGGAACCGGCGCGTCTTCCTCGGAGGTACCGAGGATCTTGGCAAACTCCTGTGCCGCCTGGGCGCGGGGCCCACGTTTGAGCTTGTCTGATTTCGTCAAAGCGAAAATGTGCGGTACTCCGACCTCCCTCAACCAATGGATCATCTGCTCGTCGAGGTCCGTTGGCTTGCCCCGCCGAATATCGAGAAGCTGGATTGCCACTGCCAAGGGGCGGTCCGAGAGAAGGTATGTGTCAATCAGTTGAGCCCAGACCTCCTGGCGGATCTTCTGCGGCACTTTGGCGTAGCCGTAGCCTGGAAGGTCGACGAAGAAACACGCTCCGGCGGCTCCACTGAGGCGATACCAGGCGATCTCGCGTGTCTTGCCCGGACTCTTGCTCGTGGCCGCGAGCTTCTTGCGACCAAGCAACGAGTTGATGAGACTGGACTTACCTACGTTGGAGCGCCCGAGAAAGGCGATCTCGGGCAACCGCTCGGGCGGGTAGTCGTCCGGGCGTCGAGATCGGTATACAGCCTCGATCTGCTGAATCTTCACGATTTCCTGCGATCCCGAATGCGCACCGAGGACAGCCATCTACAATGGTGGGAGATGGCCCCAGGCCATCGCCTCCAGTCCATCGATCGCTTCGGATTACGGCATGAATTGTCAGGAACTGCGGGCATCCGCAGAACGGATGCCCCTGGGTCACTGCAGAGGCGGATTACTGCAGCGTGCCCAGCAGCCGAGGCTAGCCGGACACGATTCCTAATGGGTCAAAGGTGGTTGGGCAGAGTCGTCATCAGGCTTCTGACCAGGAGGCAGGTCCTCGCCCTTCTCGCCGAACGGCGTCAAGGGAGTGACCAGAGCCAACCGCAGTACCTCGTCCATGGTGTCGACGAAGTTCATGGTCAGCTCCTCACGGACTTCCTCCGGAATATCCTTCAGATCCTTCTCGTTCTCAGAGGGCAGAATGAGGAAAGTCAGACCGGCGCGGTG
>JAUWTE010000310.1 GCA_030609765.1 Acidobacteriota bacterium | reverse complement strand
GCCGGTCGTTTACGCCGTGAGCGAGGCGACACCGGCCGCTGGGTCTACCGGGTCCCGATTCCCTATCGTGACCTGCGCGCCGGCATCAACCGGCTTGAAGTCAGTGGCGCAGACGTGCACCTGGCAGGGCTACAGGTTACTGGGCTGGAATAAACCCTCGCGCGGCGATGGTCCGGCTGGGAACTTCGAATCCTCGGGGTGGGCTACTTCGAATCCGCCCCTTGACCAGTGGCTTGTTCTGCTGCGTGCCTACTGGATGTAGCCGAGCGACCGAAGCCGGCGGACCATTTCGGGATCGAGCTCCACACCTTGGTGCCTGACGTTCTGGCTGGAGGCGAGAATCTGCATCTCCAGCCGGTCCAGAAGGGTGCCGGCGAGAGCAGATTCGCCGCCCAGATCCTCCTGTTCGCGGGGATCCGAGCTCAGATCGAATAGGCGTACTTGCCCGCTCTCCAGGTCGAGGATCACCTTGTGAGGCCACGCAATTCCCGCTCTGAGATCTGGCCCCCACAGCGCCCCTTCTGCGACGAGCAGGCGCTGTGGCAGCCTTTCCCCGCGTGTCAGGAGCGGCCACAGCGATTTCCCCATGGTTCCTTCGAACACATCCAGCCCGAGGGCGTCCAGGATTGTCGGGGCGATGTCGGCGATCGAGACAGGAGTGGTATTTCTTCCTGCAGCGATGCCGGGCCCCCAGACGACCAGCGGCACGCGGATCACCTCGTTGTACATCGTGTGGCCGTGCTCGAAGCCACCATGCTCGAAGAGCTCCTCGCCGTGATCGGCGGTGAAGATCACGAGAGATTCGTCCCAGATACCACGCTCCTTCAGGGCAACTACGAATCGCTCGATCTCCGCGTCGACGAAGCGAACCTCCTCGTCGTAGGCGGCCGCGATGAACTCCTTCCGAGCAGGTGGGAGGTTCGCGGCGTTGTTGCGAAGCGCCCGGTGACCCGTCACGGGCAAGCCGAAATCCCCTCCGACCTCGGACGTGAAGAGGCCTCCCCAAGGCTCGGGCGCACCGTAGTTCATGTGGGGATCGAAGAAATGAACGAAAAGGAAGAAATCGTCGCCTTCCTGCCGATCGATCCACTCGAGAGCATGGGCGACTACCACATCGGCGCGCCGCTTTTCGGCATTTTCCCCACGGGAATAATCGTACTCATCGAAACCACGATCGAGGCCGAAGATCGGGTCCATGTAGGGATTCTGGGCCACCGCGATGGTCGGAATACCGGCCGCTGAGATGACCTCGGCGATGGTGGCCACACCAGGATCGAGCTTGGCCCTGCCGTAGGTGCCGACCTGCGCTTCATCCCACTCCTCATCCGAGGTCGTGGTGTCGATTCCCGCGGCATGTCCGCTCATGGGTCGCCCCGTGAAGATGCTGGCGAACGAAGGCAGGGTCCAGGGAGAAGTGGCGAACGTCTGTTCGAAAACGACCCCTTGTTCTGACAATGCATCGAGAAACGGCGATGTGGGGCGGGTATGGCCGTAGGTGCCGAGATGGTCCGCCCGCAACGTGTCGACGCCGATCAGGATGACTCGGGCGGGCGCAGGCGCGCCACAACCGGAAGAGAGCACGGCTCCGACCAGTAGCAACCAACAGAAACGCTGCAGTGCCGGATGTCTGAACATCGATGGGAAACCTCTCGTGGTCGATTTCGAAATCCGATGACATCAGCCTACTGGATGTAGCCGAGGCTCTTGAGCGTTCGCATCAGCTCCGGGTCTTGTTCGAAGCCGCTCTCGCCCAAGTGTTTGGCCTGTTCTCTTGCTGACCTTACCCAAGCTCGCAGCGCTCGCCGGAGCCGTACCACCTGCTGCGCCTCTTGATCTGACAGGTCGAGTTGTTCAGCGGGATCACGATTCAGATCGTAGAGCTCGACGGCCATCTCCTCGCCAGACTCCCTCCTCCAGTGGGCGATGAGCTTCGTTCTTCCCGCGACCACCGACTTGAGGCGCCGGTCGACGTCGGCGAAGTAGACGCGACCCGTCGACTCCTCGGAACCGTCCATCCGAGCCAGAAGGCTGCCCCCATTGCCTCCCTCCAGCGGCGGTAGCCCGGCAACGTCCAGCATGGTTGGGGCGATATCGACGATCCCCGCAAGCTCGCTGACCCTCTGCCCACCCCGCTGATTCTGCGGGAGCTTGACGATCAACGGTACGTTTAACAACTCCCCGTACAGTGTATTGCGGTGCCCCTTGTTGCCATGCTCGAAGAACTCATCGCCGTGGTCGGAGGTGAGAACGATCAGGGTGTTGTCCCAGAGCTCGAGCCTCTTGAGCTCCTCGAATAGCTCTCCCAGATAGAAGTCGGTGTAGGCGATTTCTCCGTCGTAAAGAGCGACCACGTGCTCCAGATCAAGAGGGTCCATGCCGCGGCGGATCTCATCGTTGTGGATGAAGTTGTCGGCCGTGATCTCGCCCGAGTTGTCGGGGTCAAACATCTCGTCGTAGGGCGTGGGAGGAGCGTAGTCGTAGTGCACGTCCCAGTAGTGAAGGAAGAGGAAGAACGGCCCGCCGGCCACGTCTCCCAGTATCTCGAGCGCGCGCTGGTGGGTCAGGGGCGAAGTAACGCCTTGATGCGAGTCGTTGATCGCGGCGAACGAGACCGTCTCGTCATCGTATGCATCGAATCCCTGGCTGAAGCCGAAGCGCCGGTTCAGAAAGGGGCCCGACACGACGGCGGCGGTAGCGTACCCATTCTCCTGAAAGATCTCTGGGAGCGTTGTGGCGGAGTCCGCCAGGCTATTGCCGGCCCCAGTTCCGCCGTGCGCCTCCGAGAACCGCGACGTGAGCATCGAGATGTGGGCCGGCAAGGTCCAGCTCGTTGTGCTCACCGCGTTCTCGAACACGACGCTCTCATCCGCCAGAGCGTCGATGTTGGGGCTGGTCGCACGCGAATAGCCATACGTTCCGAGGTGATCGGCACGCAGGCTGTCGATGGAGATGAGGATGACGTTCGGCTTCTCAGAGGGGCCACAGCCGGCCGCCAAGAGTGAGATCGTAGCGGTGACCGCGAATTGCAGGAGGGTCTTCTTCATTGTCCGAACGACTCTCGATGGACCGGTGACTTGGTCTAGATGTTTCACCCCGCTCCTTGGCATGGGCGTGGGCGGCGGGCGCGGGGTGAGATGCAGACCAGCCTCTTTCCCTCGAGTTTACCCTGGATGTGGAGACACTGATGGGTCCAGACCTGGATCCGGTCTTTGCCGGAGGACGGGCAATCGGGTGAGGCGGGCAATCGGATGAGGCGGCAGTCGGGCGAGGCGGGAAGCCGCGCTACCGCTAAGCTGTCGCCGGGGTCAATTGCTCGGAGCTGGCCTGCCTTTTCGCCTCCTTGCGCCGGTCGACCTCTTTCAGACGACGCTTGCGCAGCCGCAGGAAGTGCGGGGTGACCTCCAGGAGCTCATCGTCTTCGATGAACTCGAGGGCCTGCTCGAGGGTGAGCCGCACCGGTGGGCTGAGAGCGATGGCGTCGTCCTTGCCGGAGGCCCGCATGTTGGTGAGCTTCTTGCCCTTCAGGGGGTTGACCGTCAGGTCGGTGTCGCGCGCGTGGATGCCGACGATCTGACCCTCGTAGACCTCATCGCCCGGACCGATCATCAACTGTCCACGTTCCTGCAGGTTGAACAGCGCGTAGCCGAGAGCCTTGCCTGGTGCCATCGACACCAACGCACCGTTGGCGCGCCGGGTTCGCGCGACCCGCTTGACCGGACCGTAGTGATCGTAGCTGTGGACGTAGAGGCCGCTGCCCGAGGTCATGGTACGGAATTCCGTCTGGAAGCCGATCAGGCCGCGGGCGGGAATGAGGTAGTCGAGGCGCACTCTTCCCTGACCGTCAGGGATCATGTCCTGGAGGTCGCCCCCGCGAGACCCGAGAGCTTCCATCACCGCTCCCTGGTGGCGCTCCTCGATGTCGACGCTGAGCTGCTCGAAAGGCTCATGACGTTCACCGTCGACCTTGCGCACGACCACGCGCGGTCGCGACACCGCGAGCTCATAGCCCTCGCGGCGCATGTTCTCGAGCAAGATCGAAAGGTGCAGCTCGCCCCTCCCGGCAATGCGGAACTTGTCGGGGTCCTCGGTGTCCTCGACTCGCAACGCCACGTTGTGCAGTGCCTCACGCTGTAGCCGCTCGCGCAGCTGTCGACTCGTAACGAACTTGCCATCTTGGCCCGAGAGGGGAGATGTATTCGTCTCGAAGGTCATGCTGATGGTCGGCTTGTCGACGGACAGCGACGGCAGCGGCTCTACATTCTCCGGATCGCAGATCGTGTCCGAGATGCGGGGTGCGGCGATGCCACTGAAAGCGATGATGTCGCCAGCCGTGGCTTCCTCGACCTCGAGACGTTCGAGGCCGTAGAAGCCGAGCACCTGGAGTACCTGTTCCTGGCGCCTCTGTCCTCTTCGGTCGATCACGGTGACCGGCGAGTTGCGGCGCAGGGTGCCGCGCGTGATCCGGCCGATTCCTATCGCGCCCACGTAGGAAGAGTAGTCGAGCGAGCTGACCTGCACCTGCAGCGGCCCGTCGGGGTCGACCTGCGGTGGGGGGACGAGCTCGACGATGGTTTCGAACAACGGCATAATGTCGCTGCCCGGCTGGCCCCTGTCGAGCGTCGCGGTGCCACGGGTGGCCGATGTGTAGACCACCGGAAAGTCGAGTTGTTCGTCGGTGGCGCCGAG
>JAUWTE010000479.1 GCA_030609765.1 Acidobacteriota bacterium | reverse complement strand
AGCTCGGTGGCCGTCAAACTCAGACGGGGATTTCGTAGACGGTTGGAGTGATGCCGGCCAGAGTAAACCGGACTATATCGCTTCACGTATTACGCACCGCGTGATATTCTGGTGTCCAGATGATCCGCTCATTCATATGCAGCGACACTGAGGCTTTGTTCAACGACCAATCGGTTCGCCGATTTCACGCTTTTGAGAGGGTCACTCGCCGGAAGCTTCTGTACTTACACCAGGCGCAGCGACTGGATGACCTACGGGTGCCACCGGACAACCGACTCGAAGCCCTGAAAGGCCGCCGCAAGGGTAGGTATAGTATCCGGATCAACGATCAGTGGCGTGTTTGTTTTCGATGGCATCGGGGCGATGCCTTCGACGTCGAGGTTGTCGACTATCACTGAGGAAACTATGAGCACACAACCGAAGCTCCTCGAGCCGATTCACCCTGGAGAGATTCTCATGGAGGATTTCATGAAGCCGATGGGTATCAGCATCAATCGGCTTGCCCGCGAGCTCTGGGTGCCTCCGGGTCGAATCAGCGCGATCGTCAACGGCAAGCGAGCGATCACGGCTGACACTGCTCTGCGCCTCGGTAAATTCTTCGGGGTATCGCCGGAGATGTGGACCGGCCTTCAGGCCGACTACGAGTTGCGCGTCGCACGACGCGCAGTCGGACCTGAAATTGAAGAACGCGTGCGCGAACACGTTGCTTGATCTCCAGGCAGCACGCCGAGTACGACTCAATCTTTGTGCACCCGGGGGCCGGCACAGGGTTCCGGAATATCATTGACTAAGTTGCTGATTTACATGAAAATCACCACATGGCACATCAATTCTCCAAGTTCGAGCGGTCGCTGGAGCTGTCCTGGGTGCCGAACCCCCTGACGGGCTCGGCTGCGGTCTTTCTGTGGGGAGCGCGGCAGACCGGGAAGACCACCTTCCTGCACGATCGCCACCCCGGGGCGAGATTCTACGATCTCCTCGACACTTCGCTGAGCGCAGAGCTGAGCGTGCGGCCGCGGCTTCTGCGCGAAGAGGTGCTTGCCGAGCGCCCTGGCCTCGTCGTCATCGACGAAGTCCAGCATGTCCCGCCTCTACTGGAGGAAGTCCATTGGCTCCTCGAGAACACGGCCGCCCATTTCATCCTCTGCGGATCCAGCGCGCGGAAGCTGAGGCGCCGCTCCCGCAACCTCCTCGGTGGCCGTGCGGTAGATTTCTTCATGCTGCCCCTGACCAGTCACGAAATCGGCGCCGTCGATCTGCCGAGACTACTGCAGTATGGTGCGCTTCCCGCCCACTACCTCGTCGACGATCCCGCGCCCCTGTTGAAGGCCTACGTGCACAACTACATCAAAGCCGAAGTCATCGACGAGTCGGCAACCAGGAATATCCCCGCGTTCTCTCGCTTCTTGCAGACCGCCGGGCTGTGCAACGGTCAGCAAATCAACTACGCGAACTTCGCGCGAGAGACTGGTGTCTCGGCCAGTACGGCCCGCAACTACTTCCAGATACTCGAGGACACGCTCCTCGGCTTCACGCTCGAGCCTTGGCGGCGGCGTCAGAAGCGCCGCCTGGTCGAGACGGCCAAGTTCTACCTCTTCGACGTCGGTGTCGCCAATCAGCTTCATCCGGAATCCCAGATCGTGGCCCCGGGATCCGATCGCTTCGGCCGAGCGTTCGAGCACTTCGTGCTCAACGAGCTCCGCGCCTACCTGTCCTACGAGCGGCTTGATTTTCCCCTCAGCTATTGGCGGACAAGCTCCGGTTTTGAGGTCGACATCATTGTCGGGGACATGGAGCTGGCCATCGAGTGCAAGTCGAATCGGGAGACTCGAACGGCGGACCTCAAAGGGTTGAGGGCGTTGAGCGAAGAGAACAAGACACGGCGAAAGCTCGTCGTGTCCCGGGATCGAAAACGGCGCACCACGGACGACGGCATCGAGATCGTCCCCTGGCATGAGTTTTGCGAAGAGCTATGGGGCGGTGGAGTGTTCTAACTGGGTGACCGCTGCACAACCTCTTCGTGTGATATGCTTACCCCCTAAGCATAGAGTAACTTCATGAGTGGATGTTGGTCACTGAGCGCTCCATCGCGGCATAGCGGCGACGGAGGCGAGCCGATCCTGCGCAAAGAGGGTAGATCTTTGAGGCTTCCGGACGAAGTTCGCGAGTCGTTCCGCAGGTACGGGCGCGCCGGCGGGCGGGCGCGGGCCGCGCTTCTGACTCCCGAGAGAAGGAGCCAGGTGGCGCGCCGTGCGGCTGCCGCCCGCTGGATTCGGGAGCGTTTCGGTGCGGCGAGCGTCGAAGCCCTCGGCCTGCCCGGCGGGGACATCGTGGACGCGGGTCTCGATGACCTCGCCATGGGCAAAGCGACCGAGGAGAGCCTTGCCGTTTCGCTGGCCGCCCCGCGGCTGCGCCGAGAGGGAATCCCGGTAGGCGCGACTCTGGAGGAACCAGAGAGCAGGCTCTACGCCTCATTGGCGGCGGCCAACCCCGATCTGGCACATGCGCGCTACGGTGCCTGGCTGCGCCGAATGGTCTCGTTCGCAGATGCCTGCCGCTCCGCCCGGATCGATCGAGACTGACATGCGGCGTGAGCTGACGTGCGAAGCGTTGCAGGGTCTCATGCGGGAGATCGCGCGTCGCGCCCCGGGTGGGCGATCGTACCGGGTCTTTCTCGTCGGTGGGGGTACCGCCGTCTTGGCCGGCTGGAGAGGCTCGACGATCGACGCGGATCTTCACGCCGACGACGAAGCGGTCTTTCGCGACATTCAAGGCATCAAGGAGCGCCTGCAGGTCAACGTGGAGCTTGCCCGGCCCGAGGATTTCGTCCCTGCGCTTGCCGGGACCGAAGCTCGCCATGTCTTGCTCGAGACCATCGGGCGCGTAAGCTTCTATCACTA
This sequence comes from Acidobacteriota bacterium, assembly GCA_030609765.1. Classification (GTDB taxonomy): domain Bacteria; phylum Acidobacteriota; class UBA890; order UBA890; family UBA890; genus CALAKE01. The sequence goes on along the minus strand of JAUWTE010000479.1, from coordinate 329 downwards.
CGACCCGTACGCGCAGCTCTTGTCGAAGGTCGTGCGCGGCTTTCGCAAGGACATGCAGGACGCAGAGAGCTTCATTGCCAGCGGGATGGTCGACCCGGAGCGATTTCGATCGCTGGTACACGATATCCCCGAGGCGGCGTACGCGCGGTATCCCGCCCTGTCGCAACGAGCGGTCCTCGAAGCCGTCGACGGATTTCTGGCCCAGATCGGCGATCAACCTTCACCTTTCGAATGAAGGCGGGTGCAGCCGAAGAAGCTGGCCGAGGACGAGAAGTAAGTAGGGCAGCAGTGGGCCGCCGCTTATTAGGAAGGGGCGGTGGCCCGATGCT
>JAUWTE010000511.1 GCA_030609765.1 Acidobacteriota bacterium | reverse complement strand
TGCGCTCGACCAACATGCTGATCGGGGTGCTGTCGAACCTCGCGATCTGCAGCGGCTACATCCTCGTCCGGTGTCTCGGCCCGCGGGTTTCCCTCCAACGTGAGCGCTGGGTCATCTGGAAGAAGCCGGTAATCTGGGGAGTATCGATTGCGGCGCTGCAGGGGCTATTGGTCTTCAACCAACTTCCGCTCGCCTGGATGGGCTACGACACGGCGCTGTCCACCACCAACTTCCTGCTGACACAACTGGGCATGGCGCTTCTGACGTTCGTCGGCATGGCGCTTCTGCTCAGCATCAGCTTCATGGCTGCCGAGAGCATGACGCGGCGCGCCTTCCCGCAGCTGGTCCAGTTCTGGCGCGTCTGGTCGCCGGGCGTCGCCAATAGCTCGACCGTTGTTGGCCATACAATGACGGGCTTTCTGCTCGTGGGGGTGTTTCTCGGTTACGAGGTGCTGCTGTATCTCTTCACCCACAATGTGCTCCACTGGTGGACTCCGGCGGACGCTGTGGTGCAGCCCGATCTCCTGGCCACCTATTTCCCGTGGTTGACGGCCATTGCCATTTCGTTGCAGGCCGGTTTCTGGGAGGAGTGTTTGTTCCGCGCCGTGCCGATCGCCGGGGCAGCGCTGCTGGGCAAGAAATACGGCCACCAGCGTGCTTGGATCGTCGGTGCCTTCGTCGTGCAGGCGCTGGTGTTCGGCGCCGGCCACGCACCCTACCCCACCATGCCCGCGTACGCCCGAGTGGTGGAGTTGATCATCCCATCGATCATCTTCGGCCTGCTCTACCTGTACTTCGGTCTTCTGCCCGCCATTGTCATGCACTACGCCTTCGACGCCGTGCTGATCGGCATGCCATTGTTCGCCACCTCGGCACCGGGGACCTGGTTCGACAGAACGATGCTGATTCTGTTGACGCTGGTGCCTCTCGGAGTGGTGCTCGCGGCTCGATTTCGGGCCGGCCGCTGGACGTCGGTCAGCGCGGGCGAGCTCAACGCGGCATGGGAGCCGGACCCGGTGGCGGAGAGAGCCGAAGAAGTGACAGCGCCGGATGTCGGAGCCATGGCCGCCACCACGGCACGGCTGCTTCCGGTGGCTGGAATCATCGGCCTCATCGTCTGGCTCGCGTTCACCGGCTTCAGTAGCGATGCGCCGCGAATGGAGGTGGGGCGGAGCGATGCGATAGCGGTTGGCCAGGACACCATGGACGAGCGAGGGATCGAGCTTCCGCCTCCCTGGAGAACGCTGACCTCCATCGTGACGCCACTCTACCTTGAGCATCGCTTCGTTTGGCAGGAAGGCGGGCCCGAGGCCTACGAGCAGTTGCTGGGAACCTACCTGACGCCGCCCTTCTGGGAAGCTCGCTATGTTCGCTTCGAGGGAGATGTGGCCGAAAGGGCCGAGGAATACCGACTCGATGTCTTCCCCGACGGCTCGCTGCAGAGATTCTGGCACCGGCTACCCGAAGCCAGGCCGGGGGCCGACCTGCCTGAGGAGGAGGCGCGTGCTTTGGCGATAGCAGCCGTGCGGGAGCGTTTCGGCCTGGAGGTTGCCGATGCCGAAGTCGACGGAAGGCTGACGGAGATCTCCGCCGAGTCCGAAAAGCAACCCGACCGGCGTGACTGGACTTTTACCTTCGAGGATGAGGAAGGCTACCCGCTCGAAACGGGCGCGGCGCGTATCGACGTGCGCATCGCCGGCGACGAAGTGGCCGACGTCAGCCGTTACGTTCACGTGCCCGAGGAGTGGGAGCGAGAGGATCGCAATCGACAGGTGATCCCCGGGGTTCTCGGTATCGTCAGCATCATTCTGGTGGTTCTGGCGATCATCGCCGGTGTCATCGTGGGCATCATCTCCTGGACCCGAAAGAAATTCTCGGTGGCGGCGTTCCTGGTGACGCTCTTTGTCCTGTTGCTCTCATCGATTCTGTCGGCGATCAACAACTGGCCCACCTTCATCTCGGCGCTTGATACATCACAGCCGTTCCTCTTCCAGGTCATCATTCTCCTGGCCGGCTTGGTGATCGCGTTTTCTCTGATCGCCGTGGCGCTCGGCATCGTCGTGGGCTGGGTGCAGCGGATGCAGCTCGACTCGGGTGTCCAGTCGCCCACGCTCATTCAGTCGGTGGTCGTGGGCGTCAGCTTGGGCACGCTGGTGGCTGGACTCCGGGTGGCCGCGGGATCGTTCGGCGCGTCGCTTGCCCCGGAGTGGGCGAGCCTGGGCAACGCCAGCGCCTACGTGCCGACGCTCAGCGCCGCGCTTTCGCCCCTCTTCCCGAGTCTCATCACGCCGGCGGCGTTTCTGCTCCTGGCCTTCACGGCCATCGGTCATTGGACCCGGGGATGGACGCGCAATCAGGCTTCGTTTTCCGTGGTTCTCGTGGCTTTAGGGCTCGTGCTCGGTGGCACGGCTGCTACCGGTGTCACAGGATGGCTGGTCTCAGGAGCCCTGTCCGGAGTCCTGCTGTTGGTCCTCTATCCCTACGTGTTGCGCTATGACCTCACGGTCATCCCGGTGGGGGTAGCAACGATGGGAATCCTGGCACAAGCGAGGCAGGTGGCCATGGCAGCCTACCCGGGCGCCGTCGCGGGCGGCATTCTGGCCATTATCGTGCTGGCGGCCGCGAGCGTTTTCTGGACGTCGAAGCTGCGAAGGGCCGGTCCGTGACCGTCTAATCCCTAGTGAACAGGCGGGGCACGCTCTTCAGGCTCGCCTGTGCGCCCTGTGATTTATGGTCACAAACCTGTACAGTAATCGTGTACAGGTAAGCGGTCTCGAGCACGCGGGCACCAGGTGCGGGTCTCGGCAGCACCAGCCAAGC
>JAUWTE010000058.1 GCA_030609765.1 Acidobacteriota bacterium | reverse complement strand
TGGCGACTCTCGGTTGGCGGTCGGCACGGAGTAATCACCTAGGCGGACAATTCGCGCACATAGTCTGCAGAAGACTATGGGACTCTGTAGCCTTCGCGCTCAAGCGTCCGCTACGGCGATCACCCCGTGCCGACCGCCAACCGAGAGTCGCCACTGTCCGCCTAGCAGGCCGTGCCGACCGCAGGCAGAGCGAGCCTTGGTCGAATCCTCAGGGAGTGGCTTCTTCGGCGGGTGCATCGCCGTTGAGACTCTGGATGGAGGCCATGGAGATGCCCGCACGGCTCCACAAGGCAATTCCCACGAGCGTCACCGGCAGAAACGCCACAGCGTGGCTGATGATCGCGTAGCTGATCGCGAGATCGTTGGGAACTCCCCAGAGGGTCGCCAGCCCTATCTGCGCAGCTTTGTGGAACGATCCAACCGCGGCCGGGGTGGGGACGAGAACGCCGACCACAAGAATCACCACGAGTGGAAAAACAGCGTAGAAGGGGACGTCGAGGCTGAAGGCCCGAAATAGCACGTAATACGACAGGAGGATGAGGCCCCATACCGCCAGGGAGTTCAAGAAGATCGCGATCAGGAGGCGCGGCTGGCCAATGCCGGCAAAGCCATCGAGGAAATTGCGTCCGAACCGGCCGAACTTGTCTGCGAATCGCTCCGGGAAGACGCTCAGAAAGCGACGCAGCATCGACTCCGCCCGGCGCGGCCATCGTTGAGCGCCGATGGCCATGAGAACACCGAGCACGACCCCCACCATCGCCAGCAGTCCCGTCAGGCGCATGGCGGCGATAACCGCTTGCCCATCACTGTCGAGCCTTGTCGGCAAGGGAAAGAAAGCCAGATAGATCGCCAGCATGAGTAGGACGTTAAGAAGGTCGAAGTTGCGCTCGAGCACGACGGTGGCAAAGGTCGCCGTCTTGCTGACGTTCTCCCGACGCCCGAGCAGAACGGCTCGAGCCACTTCACCCAGACGGCCGGGCAGTACGCCGGTAACCGCCCAGCCCATGAACGTGCAGGAAAGTAGCGGGCCCAGGCTGATTCTCTTCAACGGAGCCATCAGATAGTGCCAGCGCCAGGCGCGCTGAACCATGCTGAGCAGGGCCAGCACGCTGGCGAGAGCGACAAGTCCGTAGTTGGCGTGGCGAAGATGGGTACCCACAGCAGACAGGTCGGCCTGCCGGAAAAATAGGTACAGTAGAATCGCGGCCAGAATCAGGCCGACGAGGACTTGTCCACGCCGAGACATGAGGAGGTCTTGAGAAGGTCTAGGAAAAGGGCACCCGAGAGGCTGCCACCCACGCAGTGGCACGATACCGTGGTGCCTCTTGCTGGGTCAAACTTTGCTTGCCACGCATACAACCCCGAGGCGCTCGCCAGTCAAGCGTTTGCGTCGTTGCTTGTCAGCTTGACGAAGAGTCGGAACGGGGACTAGACTCCGCGCCGTTCAGCCCAGAGCACAAGCCCCGCGAATAGGAGCAGCAGCATGGATGGCGAGAAGGAGGCACGCGCCACCATAGTCGCCGCAGGTCGTCGGCTTTACGATCGCCACATCCTGGCGTCCCTCGAGGGCAACATCAGCATACGCCTGGCTGACGGCCGTCTCGTCACCACGCCGACCGGTGCCAACAAAGGCTGCATGACAGAGGAGTCCCTCGTAGTAACCGACAGCGAGGGAAATCCCGAGGGGTCCGGGAAGCCGTCCTCGGAGATGTTCATGCACCTGGCGATTTATCGCGAGCGGGAAGACGTGGGGGCGATCGTTCATGCTCATCCGCCGATTGCAACCGGTTATGCCGTAGCCGGCAAGCAGCTTCCGCCCGCCGTTCTGGCGGAGGTCGTCACCAGCTTTGGTTGTATCCCCATTGCGCCATACGGCACCCCCTCAACCGATGCTCTCGCCGAGGCAGTGGCCGGGCCGATCCGCAACTATGATGCGCTGTTGATGGCGAACCATGGCGCTTTGACTGTGGGTGCCAACTTGGAGCAGGCAGAGGAGCGACTGTACCAGCTCGAGCACTTCGCCCATATCAGCTTGGTGAGCCACCTGCTCGGTGGTCCGCAGGAATTCAGCTTGGAAGAGGTCGACAGACTCTCGAAGCTGCGGGAGAGTGGAGGCGGAGCCCCCATTCCGCCTGCCTGCTACCCTGTCGGATGTGCGTCGGAGACAATCACCCTGACCAGGGAAGAGCTCGTCGGGCTGATCGCTGACGCAGTGCGGGCTTTGAAGTGAGGATCAGGGAACGCACGAGAGAGATTCAGACGCTACGCTAACGAAAGCAACGCACCAACAGGAGGACAGTTCAGATGGCAGATTATGGTGAAGCTCTCGGAATGGTCGAGACCAGGGGGCTGGTCGGAATGGTCGAGGCCGCTGATGCCATGGTGAAGGCTGCCAAGGTCACCTTGATCGGTTACGAAAAGGTCGGTGGTGCCCTGGTTACCGCGATCGTCCGCGGCGATGTGGCGGCGGTGAAGTCTGCAACGGACGCGGGCGCCGCGGCTGCACGCCGAGTCGGCGAGCTGGTCTCGGTCCACGTGATCCCGAGGCCGCACAGTAGCCTCGAGGAAGTTCTGCCCATCGGCAAGAGCCAGTAAGAGCTGAGGTCGATTTCGTCGACCGGGGGGCCTGTGCTCTCGGCGTCGACGAGGAGAAGGAGAGCCCGTGTTTCTCGCCCGTGTGGTTGGCACGGTAGTGGCGACCCAAAAGGATCCCAAGCTCACTGGGAGCAAGCTGCTGATCGTTGTCCCCGTTGGGCCTGACGGTGAGCCCGAGGGCGGCTATGTCGTCGCCGTCGACACTGTTGCCGCCGGCTACAAAGAGACCGTCCTTGTGGCCCGGGGCTCATCGGCCCGCATGGCCGAAGGAATGAAGGACCGTCCAGTCGACGCGGCGATCATCGGAATCGTCGACCATGCGGATGTCGACGAGCCGGCTACCTGACCGTGGACCTGGCGCGCGTCATCGGTCGCGTTGTCTGCACGATCAAGGACCCCTCGCTGAAGGGCGTCAAGCTTCTTATGGTGCAACCGCTCAACGGGCAAGGTGAGCCCTTCGGCAAGCCTCTGGTCGCGCTCGATGCGGTCGGTTCTGGCGCTGGCGAAAAGGTCTTCTATGTGACCGGGCGCGAAGCCGCCTTCGCTTTTCTGCCTGACATCGTGATCTCCGATGCGTCGATCGTCGGTATCGTCGATCGCGTTGATCTTCTAGAAGAACCGTCTGGGAGCCACTGAGATGTTGCTCGGTCGCGTGGTTGGCAGCGTTGTCGCCACTCAGAAACACGAGAAGTTCGAGGCCAAGGCCTTGTTGATGGTTCAACCGGTTTCCCTGGACGGCAAGGACGAGGGCGAGCCGCTGCTGGCGGTTGACACCGTCGGCGCAGGGGCGGGTGAAACGGTACTCGTAGTCATCGAGGGACGCTCGGCGAGCCAGGCGATGGGCAAGACGCAGGCCCCTGCGAACGCCGCCATCACCGGCATTGTCGACCACATCGAATGGGAGCTTTAGATATGTGCGCTGCGCGCATTCTCTACGGAAAGCCCGTACAGGAAGCCATCCTCGAAGAAGTGCGTCAGGGAGTCGAGGAGCTCGCGGCCGCTGGTCTGCGTGCGCCGAAGCTCGCCGCGCTGCTGGTCGGCGACGATCCGGCGTCCGCCATGTATGTACGGTCCAAGACGCGGATGTGCAGTGAAACAGGGCTCGATTCAGAAGCCTTTCAGCTGCCCGAGTCGACCTCCACAGAGGAGCTCCTACGGCGGATTGATGGGCTCAACCACGACGACATTGTCGACGGCATTCTCGTGCAGCTTCCTCTCCCCGAGGGCCTCAACACGGAAGTCGTGTTGGACGCGGTGGATCCGACCAAGGACGTTGATGGGATCCACCCCGAGAACGTCGGCCTGATCGTGCGAGGAAGTCCGCGGTTCGTTACCTGCACTCCTGGCGGGATCATCGAGCTGCTGGAACGCAACGATATCGCGATCAACGGTCAAAACGCGGTGATCATTGGTCGCAGCGACATCGTGGGCAAGCCCATGGCCATGCTGCTGATGCACCGACACGCAACCGTCACCATTTGCCATTCACGCACGCGCGACCTCCCCGGAGTGGCTCGCGGTGCCGACATCCTCATCGTCGCCATCGGCCGTGACGCGATGGTGACCCCGGATTTCGTCAAGCCGGGAGCAACCGTGATCGATGTAGGCATCAATCGGGTTGCAGATCGGCAGCGAGTCGAGGAAATTTTCGGCGACAATGCCGATTGGCAGAAATTCAAGGACCGTGGCTATCTCGTTGTGGGCGACGTCCATCCTGCCGTAGCGGAGGTCGCGGGAGCGCTCACGCCGGTACCTGGAGGCGTGGGCCCTCTGACCATCGGCATGTTGCTGTCGAACACCCTGCGATCCGCACGCCGGCGCCTCGGCGTAGAGTCCTGAGTCCCTTTCCCATGCCGTCGAGGAGCTTCCCGAGGAACCTCCATTAATGAGCTCGAACGACGAGCCGTCGACACAGGCTTCCGCCACATCAAGCCCGATTCTCCATGTCGGCCTTACCGGCAACATCGCCGCGGGCAAAAGCACGGTCTCAGCCTGGCTCGCTGAGCTCGGATGCTACATCGTAAACGCCGATGAGCTCGGACACGCCGGGCTCGAGCCGGGCCAACCGGCCCACGCAGAGGTGGTACAGGCATTCGGTTCTGAGGTCTTGACCGAAGAAGGATCGATCGACCGACGTAGACTCGGGCGGATCGTCTTCGTCAACGACGCCGCACGGCAGCGCCTCGAATCGATCCTCCACCCCGACATTCGCCGGCGTGAGGGGGAGCTCGTCGCCCGCTGGGCGGAGGGCGTCGATATGGGAATCGCGGTTACCGAGGCGGCGCTGCTGTTCGAAACGGGCAGCACTGGCCGCTATCACCGAATCGTCGTGGTGGTTGCCCCCGACGAGGAGCGCTCGAGGCGGCTCGTGGAGCGCGGACTGTCGTCCGAAGAAGCGCGGCAGCGAATGGCGTCACAGATGAAGCAGAGCGAGAAGTGCGAGCTCGCCGACTTCGTTGTCGACAACGGCAGCGACCTGCAGTCGACGCGAGGTCAGGTGCTGCGCTTGCACGAGGCGCTGCTGCTGGATTTGGAGGCGATCAGCCACGGCATGCCCCTGCCACCACCGCCGTCGATCTGACCGACCCCGCATGGCCGCGCAATGCGCCGACTCTAGCAGGCCGTGGTGCCCAAGTACTCGAAGCGGATGCCTGGATCGGCCTCGACCTCCACGGCTTCCAGCCAACACCTCGGGCTCGGCACTGCCGACTCCAGCTTCCGGAACAGCCACTCAGCAACAGCGGCCGGCGTCGACGGTCGCTCGGCGAAGTCGGGTACGTCCTCAATGACACGCTGGTCGAGAATAGCTACGGCCTCATCGGCGGCGGCTCGTAGCTGGCGGAAATCGACGACCAAGCCCATGCTGTTGAGCTCCTCCGCCCGCGCGCGAACCGCCACTTGCCAGGAGTGGTGGTGGAGCGGCAGAGGAGTGCCATCCGGACCAACTTGATGCGCAGCCTCGAAGGTCGTCTCTACTCGAACCTCGAACATGCTCTCCCCTCTCAGGCTTGTTCCTCTGCCAGGGTATTCCACTCGTGACAGTGTGGACAGCGCGGGAAGGCCTGCGTGCTCTTGAAGCCGCAGCGCAGACAAACGTATGGGTCAACTAACTTTGCCTCGCGGCTAGCTCGATCCAACAAACCCCCGAGATCAGCCCAGTCCAGGTTCTCGGCGGCAAAGGTCTGCCAGAGAGCTCGCTGCACAGTCAGTGAGCCGGGACGCTCGAAGAGAGCCCTGGTCAGCACCTCGCGTGCCTCTTCGTCTTCACCGCGCTCGTGATGCAAGCCCGCCTGAACCGACATGGCGCGCCAGGAGCTCGGGTGACGCTCCAACACCATCGCACACGCGGACTCCAGGCGACTGAGATTCTCAGCCCCTTCGCAGGCAACTGCCATACGCAGCAACGCGTCCCCTGCCCACGCAGCGTTGTCTCCCAGCGCTTTCTCCCACTGGGCCAGAGCTGCATCTGTGTCACCTGTCGCCATGAGGCAATCACCCGTGCCGATGCGCGCAGGCTCGTAGTCAGCGTCCAGCCGCACTGCCATCTGAAAGTGAGAGAGGGCCGATTGCTGATCTCCGTCCGCAAGAGCCTGGCGTCCCCGCTCCGTCCAGAGAGAGGCCAACAACCGATTGTCTCGTGCGCCGGTGATCGACTGAATGCGCTGTAGGATGTCGATCGCCTCCTGCCAGCGACCCATCTCCTCGTACACCTTGCCCAGACAATGCCAACCGCTGAGGTTCTCGGGGTCTCGGCGCACGAGCTCCAGCAGCGTCCGCTCGGCGCGATCAACGAGACCGGCCTTCTTGAAATCCAACCCCAGCGAGAAGAGAGCCTGCATGCGACCCAGCTCGGTGATGTGGGCACGATGAAGCAAGCTCTTGTGAATGTCGATGGCCCGTTCGACCTGGCCCTTCTCGCGGAACAGATTGCCCAAGGCCAGGTAGGCCTCGATGGCATCGGTCTCTCCACGCACAGCTTGCGACAACTCGACCATCGCCAGCTCGCGCTGATTGGAAATCAGGTAGTTGAGGCCGAGGAGGTAATGCGGCTTTTCGTCGGTCGTACACCGGCCCTTGCGGCGGTCGACGGCAAGGGTCAAGGCCCGGCCCACCAGGATACCGAGCACCAGCAGCGCGACTCCGGCCCCGAAGGTCAGGGGCCAGCCCTGCAACACGGTCTACTCCGTGGGGTCCCAGGACGAAGGCCCCTCGTCCTGTGCTAGAAGCCCCTCACTGATCGGCAGGTTGCGAAGCTCACGTAGCTCGTCCTCGAGCTCCTGCAGCTGCCGCGACATGTCGCGCTCCCGTAGGCGGTGACGAATCTGCTCGACCGCACCGATGACAGCGGCAATCAGCACACCCAGGAAGATGGAGCCGAGAATGACGAGGAAAACCGGAACTCCTTCCAGGACGGTTCCGGGGTAGAAAGTCACGTCAACGCTCTGGTCTACGTTCAAATAGGCAAGCGCGACAAGAACGATGACAACGGCAAGGTAGAGGAGAACTTTTGCAATGGCGTTCATCCTGCCTGTCCCTCCTGCGACAGATCGGGTCCCTGTCGCTCACGGTAGTCGTCCAGGACTCGGTCCCAGAGACCCCGTGCATTCACGATATCGTCGACGACCTCCCGCACAGCCCCGCGGCCTCCTCGACGTTCGGTTGTCCAGTCTGCGAATTCGAGAACCTGTGGTTGCGCATCAGCGACGGCAATGGCGAGACCGACGTGTTCCATCACGGGGATGTCGATGAGGTCGTCGCCGATGAAGGCAATCTCGTCGGCGTCAACACCACGGGCCTCCTGAATCTGGCGACACGCCGAGACCTTGTCGAGGGCCCCCTGGTGGAGATCCCCGACCGGCAGCTCGCTGAAGCGCTTCGCCACCGCCTCGGAGTAGCGCCCGGTGATCACGGCGGTTTGCAAGCCTATGAGGCGCGCCAGATGCATGGCGGAACCGTCCCGAACATGGAATACCTTCCCCTCGGACTCTGCGCCAATGTAGAAAATCTGGCCTTCTGTCAGGACCCCGTCGACATCCATGATGAGGAGACGGATCTGGCGCAGCCTGGTCTCGTATTCGGGTCTGCTCAGTCGAGCCATTGACTCTTCGCTTCCGTCCTTGTGCAGCCTCGACTAGCTCGTGGGTTAGCCGTGGGCCAACTTCAAATCATTTGCGTGCGCCAGAGATCGTGTAAGTGTACGACGCCCTCGGGCCTGCCGTCCTGGCCGATGACCATCAACGAGGTAATCTTTCCTTCCTCCATCAGCCGGAGGGCTTCGGTCGCCAGGGCCTCGGCGTTCACACAGGTGGGATTCTGCGTCATGAATTCGCCGGCCTGGCCGTCCAGCGCTTGCAGTCCGCGCTCCAAGAGGCGACGCAAGTCGCCATCGGTGATGATGCCGATGAGTGACCCCTTGTCGTCGACAACCGAGGTCATTCCGAGTCCCTTGCTGGTCATTTCGGCGACAACAGAGGCCAGAGGCTCGGAGGCAGCGATGCACGGAACTTCCGCCTCTTTGTGCATGACATGTCGCACGCGCAGGAGTCGTTGTCCGATGCCACCCCGCGGGTGAACGGCTGCGAGGTCGTCGGCACTGTATCCACGCTCGTCGAGTAGCGCCATGGCCAAGGCATCCCCCATCGCCAGCGCAGCGGTTGTGCTGGCCGTAGGCACGAGGCCCAACGGACAGGCCTCCTTCTCGATACCGGCATCGATTGCCACATCGGCCTCCTTGGCGAGGACCGAGTCGGGGTCCCCGACCAGAACGATGAGGGGTACGCCAAGGCGCTTGACAGTCGGCAGCAGAGCTACAACTTCTTTGGTTCCACCACTGTGGCTGATGGCAATCAGCACGTCGCCCTCGACGAGCATCCCGAGGTCGCCATGCCCGGCCTCTGCCGGATGCAAGAAGAACGCAGGGCTGCCAGTCGAGGCCAGGGTGCCGGCGAGCTTCTTGCCGACGACTCCGGACTTCCCCATGCCGGTACATACAACGCGTCCTCTGCAGTCGACGAGGTACTGCAGCGCCCGATCGAAGGTCGTTTCGTCGAACCTTTCGGCTAGGTCCGACAGTGCATTGGCCTCGATGCGGAGGACCTCGCGAGCGAACCGAATTGCGTTGTTCCGGCGCGACTGCCCGCGTTCAGGGAGACTCTCCTCTGGCTCACTCATCTGGTTCCTCAGCCTTCCCATCGCAGTCGTCCTGCCTGGCGCTGCCAGCGCTGTCACCCGCTAGTGACTCCGGTTCGAGTGCTTCATGGATCCGGCAAAGTCGGTCCAGCAGTGCGCCAAAGAGCTCCAGCGGGTATTGCGTTGATGCGTCGCTGAGAGCCTCATCCGGCTCATCGTGAACTTCCAGGAATAGAGCGTCGGCCCCAGCAGCCACGCCGGCGCTGGCCAGAGGTACCGCAAACCGCCTCTCGCCTGCCGTCACCCCTTTGCCCGCGCCGGGGAGCTGCAGGCTGTGGGTAACATCGAGGACGACAGGGTAGCCAAGCTCGCCCAGCAGGCTGAAACCTTTGAAATCGACAATCAAGTTGTTGTAGCCAAAACAGGTGCCCCGCTCGGTGATGAGGAGCTGTCGATTACCTTCCGACTCCACCTTCTCGACCACATGCTGAACGTCCCACGGGGCCAGGAACTGGCCCTTCTTCACGTTCAATGGCTTCCCTGTCGAGGCAGCGCTGATCAGCAGGTCGGTCTGACGACACAAAAAGGCTGGAATCTGGAGAACGTCGACTGCTGCGGCCGCGCTGGCAACCTCCTCGACGGTGTGCACATCGGTAAGCACGGGAACGCCAACCGCATCGCGCACTTCCTCGAGAATGCGCAGCCCCTCCTCCACTCCCGGGCCACGGAACGATGCCCCGGATGTGCGGTTGGCCTTGTCGTATGACGACTTGAAGACGAGCGGCAGGCCCCGGGAGCGCGCCTCTGAAGCTATGGCTTCAGCCATGCGCAGGCTGTGGTCGCGGCTCTCGATTACGCACGGCCCGGCGATCAGGCCCAAGCGCCCGTCGCCAAACGCCACGTCACAAGCGACCTCCACAATCTGTTTCATCAGCCTCAGGCATCCTCCCCTGCACTCGCCGCCACTGCCTTGGCGCCAGCCTTCAGCTTGTTCTGGTGGGCGGCCCCGATGAACGCCGCGAACAACGGATGCGGATCGAGAGGACGCGACAGGAACTCGGGATGGAACTGGCAGGCAACGAACCACGGGTGGCCCGGAACTTCGACGATCTCGACGAACTTGCCGTCCTCTGAGATCCCGGTGAGCTGCATTCCGGCATCGACGAGTGGCGGCTCAAAGGTGCGATTGAACTCGTAGCGGTGCCGGTGGCGCTCGGAGATGCGCTCCTTCCCGTAGGCCTGGGCGGCCATGGAATCGGCCTTCAGCACGCACTCGTAGGCACCGAGTCGCATCGTGCCACCCATATCTTCCACACCGAGCAGGTCGCGCAGCATGTAGATGATCTTGCTAGCGTCGGCGTCCCTGAAATTGAACTCGCTGCTATCGGCCGAGGCACCCAACTTGGCCACGTTCTGCGCAAACTCGATGGCCGCCGTCTGGAAGCCCAGGCAAATGCCGAAATAGGGCACGTTCCGTTCACGCGCGTAGCGGATGGCTTCGACCATACCCTGGACGCCCCGCTCCCCGAAGCCACCAGGCACCAGCACTCCGTCGGCTTCCGGAAGCACATCCTCCGGACGCACCCCTTCCTCGAATTGCTCGGCCTCGACCCACCAGATGTCGACCCCGAGCTCGTGTGGGAATCCGCCGTGAACCAACGCCTCGGTGAGGCTCTTGTAGGAATCCTCCAGCTCGACGTACTTGCCGACGACCGCGATCTTGACGCGATCATGGGGCTCCCTGAGCGTGTTTACCAGATGGGTCCACCGATCCAGATCCGGGCCGTGCTGCTCTAACCGGAGACGCTCGCAGATGATCCCGTCGAGCCCCTGCTTGTGGAAGAGGAGCGGTACTTCGTAAATGCAGTCAACATCGATCGCAGTCACTACGGCGTCCTTCTCGACGTTGGTGAACAAGGCGATCTTGGCCTTCATCTCATCGGGCAAGTGACGGTCGGTGCGACACAGCAGAACATCCGGCTGAATACCAATAGAACGCAACTCGCGCACACTGTGTTGCGTCGGCTTGGTCTTCAACTCCATCGCGTTGGCCAGATAAGGGATCAGGGTCAGATGCAGAAACATGGCATTCCCTGGTCCGACG
>JAUWTE010000461.1 GCA_030609765.1 Acidobacteriota bacterium | reverse complement strand
CGGGTTCGGGGAGGAACATTCGGGTGCGGATACCGATCCAGGTTGCCTACGACACCGATGCCGACGAGGCCAAGGCGATCATCAAACAGGTCGTGGAGGGGGTCCAGGGCATCATGGAAGAACCGGCGCCCCAGGTCATCATCCGACGCTTCGATGAATCCGGGGTGGGTCTGCAGGTCAGGGTTTGGATATCCGACGCGAGACGTCGGCGCGCCATCGCGGATGAGATCACCGACAAAGTGAAAGTCGAGTTCGACAAGCACGGTATCGAGATTCCCTACCCCAAGCGCGATCTCTACATCAGATCGATGCCCGAGAACCTGCGTATTGAAACGCCACCCGAGCAAGGAGATACCGATGAGTGATTCGGCCAGGGCCGATGGCTCGTCCGACAGGGGCACGGTCAAACCCGTCGACGAGGTCGAGCTAGAGGAGCTCAGAGGGGCGCGCGACACGAGCATGGCGATCCTGATCGGCCCGCAGGATGGTGCGCCCAATTTCGTGATGCGACGTATCGTCATGGAGGAAGCGGGGGGCATGCCCGCGCATACCAACGCCGTGGAGCATGAGCAGTACGTCTTGAGAGGCCGGGCCCGTGTCGGTATCGCCGACGAGATCCACGAGGTCAGTGCCCACCATGTGGTCTACATTCCGGCCGGCACACCACACTGGTACGACGTGCTCGAGGCTCCGTTCGAGTTTCTCTGCCTGGTGCCCAACGTCCCGGATCAGGTGAAGCTCGTCGAGCCGGACTAGTAGTTCTTGCCGACCACCATCATCGAGAAGATGCGCACGGGCGGAGTGAGGCTCTGGCCCTCCGCCGGCGCCTGCTGAATCTGGCGCACCACATCCATCCCGTGGGTGACCTGTCCGAATACCGCGAAGCCCTGGCCATCGGGGTTGCGGTTGCCGCCGAAATCGAGAGAGGGCTGATCACCGATACATATGAAGAAGCTCGAGGTAGCCGTATCGGGCCCGCCTCGGGCCATCGAGACGGTCCCGTCCAGGTGTTTCAGGCCGGTGACGCTCGTGCGCTCTAGCGCGATGGACTCGAAGCCGTTTTCTCGAAAGTCCTGGTTTACGCTGGCCTGAATGACCTCGATCAGGACGTCATTGTCCGGTTGATTGTCGAGCCTGACCGTGCGGTGGAACTGCCCATCGGTGAAGTGTCCCGCTTGGACATACTCGAGGAAATTGTTGGCCGTGACCGGTGCTCGCTGCAGATCAATGGCCACTTCGATCCGGCCCAGATCGGTCTCGATGAGCACGAAGAGGTCAGGTCGCTCCTGCCCGGCCGCCGGACTCGACCCGGCGAACAGCAAGACAGTTGATAACACCACGACCAGCGATCGCAAGAGGCGCATCAGGCTTCTCTCCCTGGAGCGTGTCAAGAGGGTGACCGGGTGACCACTCCAACACGATCCGACGATAGTCCGGATTTCTCAACGGGTCGCGGCTGTACGAGCACCATGAGACGCGACAACTCGGATTAGGCTTGCTCAGCAACAAAGACCACGGCACTGAGATCACCGTACATGACAGGATGCTGTGCCGTAATCTGGTAGTCGGCTTCTCGCAGCGATCGTTCCATGGCGCGCAGCAACTCGGTGATCACAACGATGCGCCGAATCCCGGACCTCTGAGCCGATTGGCAAAAACGACCATAGAGAATCTCCGTTTGGCCACGAGAGCCGATCCGGCGACCATAGGGAGGATTGAGCACCGCCACGGGGTAGCTTTCCGAGTCATCCAGGACGGATTCCAGGTCGGCGGCGTCACCCTGCACGATACGCAACTCGTCGCTGAGACCCGCCTCGGCGATGTTCAACCATGCGCCTTGCAGATGCCGGTCGAAGCGCTCGATCCCGAGGATATCCAGACGACTACCCGGGGCCACCAACGGGCTCGGAGCTTCCGCCTCTGCCGAGGCAGAGGGCAGAGGACTCGGATCCAGCCAACGCAGCCGTTCATAGGCCCAGCCGCCTGTTCTGAACCGACCGGGTGGAATGCCGCGTGCGTAGAGCACGGCCTCGATCGGTATGGTCGCGATGCCGCACATCGGATCGATCAGCGGCCCCCCGGTCCAGTTCGCGATACGCAACATCAAGTACGCAAGGCTCGGCATGAGCGAGGCGGGGTGGTGTTGTTTCCGGTAGCTGCGGCAATGTAGCGGCATGTCGCCCGAAGTATCGAGCCACAAACTGAATTCGTCGCCGTGCAAACCGGCCCTCAGTATGACCTCGGGTTCATCGAGATCAACGGCGAGCCGCTTCCCTTTCGCCTCGCTGACACTGTCGATCACGGCCTGGCCAACAGCCCTCCCGAGATCGATCGAGGTAAAGGGATGGTGGCCCTTGCGCAGCGGCCGGATGGCGAAGCTCTGGTCTGAGTCGATGAGCGATGAGTAGTCGGCGCTGAGCGCGAGTTGGTAGCAGGCGTCGAGGTCGGGACATGGTCCTTCGCAAAGAACGATACCGACTCGGTTGAGGCTACGACTCCAGTAGTTCAGGGTCTTGATGGCATCGATAACTTCAGGACGAGGAGCAGGTCCTGGAAGACTGATGCTGACGGCGCCGTTCCGACCTGCTATGGCGGGGAGCCCGAAGCTATCCCGGAGGTCTTGAGCAGCGATGTCCTCGAGTCCGACCGCTGTGGTGGCGATCAGCTTCGTCATGGTGCACTCTCAGATTCGGATGTTTCTCGGAACATGTCACGGAGGCGCACAATGCAGCGAAACACCTTATTTCACAATAGCAGCATCGGTGCGGTTTTTGTCCCCCTCTTCCTTCTTGCCGTCACCTTTCTCGCCGCCGGCTGTGGTGCGCCAGACGTTACGGGAGGAAGCGCAACCGCACCAGATGTACCGTCCGCCGAATACATCGCCGATCTCGTTCAGCGGCTCGCCACCGGTGACGGCGTGCATCTGATCGATCTCACCTACCCCCTGAGTCCGGAAGGCCTGTACTGGCCCACGGGATCGGCATTCGAGCACGAGCGAGAAGGCTGGGCGATCAATGAGAAGGGATACTGGTACGCCTCCGGAAGCTTCAGCTCACCGGAGCACCTCGGAACCCACATCGACGCCCCCATCCATTTCGCGGAAAACGGCCTGACCCTCGCCGAGATCCCTGTCGACAGGCTTATCGGCCCCGGGGTGCTCATCGACATCAGCGGCAAGTGCTCGACGGATTCCGATGCGACACTGCAGCCCGAAGACCTGGATGTGTGGGAAAGCCAGCACGGTCCCATTCCTGCCGGCGCAGTGGTCATCGTCAGATCCGGGTGGGAGAAATTCTGGCCGGACTGGAATGCCTACTACGGCAGCGACACGCCGGAGGATGTCTCGACCCTGCACTTTCCTGGAATCTCCGAAGCTGCCGCCATGGTGCTGGCAGAGCGTGGCGTAGCAGGGGTGG
>JAUWTE010000041.1 GCA_030609765.1 Acidobacteriota bacterium | reverse complement strand
GAGCACAGCGAGGAGCCCCCTGAACAGGCCCTGAGTGTCGCCCGACCGGCCCGCGCTGCACTGCGCTGCCACGAGGTCTATAGTCCATCACATGAGCCCCTCCGAGCTAACCAACCGCCGAATCCTCAGCTTCTGGCTACCCCTCGCCGGCACCTGGCTGATGATGTCGGTCGAGGGCCCGTTTCTGGCGGCGGTGATCGCGCGCCTTCCCAACCCGACGGAAAACCTCGCTGCCTACGGCGTCGCCTTCGTGTTGGCACTCGTAATCGAGTCACCTGTTATCCAGTTTCTCAGCGCCTCCACAGCCTTGGTGTCGACCCGCAACACATACGTTGCCATGCGGCGCTTCGCCTACCGCGCCAACATCTTGCTCACCCTGGTGCTGGTGCTCGTTCTGCTGCCGCCCGTCTTCCGTCTCCTGGCGGAGGGGCTGCTGAGGCTTCCGGATAACGTCGCCGGACTCACCCACACGGCCCTCTTGCTGCTGCTGCCCTGGCCGGCGGCTATCGGCTACCGGCGCTTCCACCAGGGGCTCC
The DNA here is from genome assembly GCA_030609765.1 of Acidobacteriota bacterium. Classification (GTDB taxonomy): domain Bacteria; phylum Acidobacteriota; class UBA890; order UBA890; family UBA890; genus CALAKE01. Next base: position 11,660 of record JAUWTE010000041.1, on the reverse strand, counting down.
TGGTACGCAACAATCTGACACGATTGGTCGCCGTGGGAACGGTGATGCGCGTTACCACGATGGCGATCACGGCGGTGGGCGTTGCGCGCTTCACCCCGTTGAGCGGCGCCTCGGTGGGAGCACTGGCGCTATCGTGCGGTGTCATCGCCGAAGCTATCGCCACCGGCCTGATGACCCATCTGGTAGCTGGCGACTTAAGGTTCCGAGGCATCGAAGAAGCCGGCAAGGACTCACTCTCACAGGGCCAGATCTTTCAGTTCTACACCCCCCTCGCACTGACCTCGATCCTAGCGCTGGGGGTGCAGCCCATCGTCACCTTCTTTCTCGGTCAGAGCCGCTTCCCGCTCGAGTCGCTGGCCCTCTTTCCCGTCGTGCAGGCCTTCACTTTCATCTTCCGCAGCGTCGGTATGTCTTTCCAGGAGGTCGGGATCGCACTCTTGGGCGATCGCGGCGAGCATTACCGAGAATTGCGCAATTTCGTTTTGGCGCTGGCCGCCTTCTCTTCAGCGGCTTTGGCCATCGTGGCCTACTCGCCGCTTGCGACCTTCTGGTATCGGGACGTCGTCGGGCTTCCGCCCGAGCTCGTCGAGTTGGCTCTCACGCCGACGCGCATCATGGTCATACTGCCCGCCATCACGGTGCTGATCTCTTTTCAGCGAGCCCTGCTGATCAACGCCCGCCACACCTCGCCGCTGGGCGGCTCGACGCTCACCGAGATCGCCGGAATCGCCTCGGTCCTGCTCGTCGGCATCTGGTGGTACCACATGATCGGCGTTTACGTCGCGGCGCTTGCGCTGGTTGTCGGCAGGGTGATTGGAAACATCTACCTGGTGCCGGCCGTTTGGCGCCTGCTGAAGGAACGCGGTGTGCGGGTATAGGGTGGCCGGGCGCTACTCTTCGGCGTCCTCCTCGCTGCGACTTTTCACCTGTCCCCGCTGGACGCGGGCGTAGTCTTTGATCTGTCGGCGTGCCGCGTCGAAGGCGCTACGGATTGCCGCCTCGATATCCTCTGCCACCTGCTTGTCGACGACGACGTTGCTCCCGGGCACCTCGACCTCGATGCGCAACTTGTACGGCCCGCCACTACGATGGCTGTCGCCGGGTCCATCGATCACCACACGACAACCCGTGATCCGCGTGTAGTACTTCGTGAGCCCCTCGGCCTTCTTGCGAATCAGTGCAGCGTTCCTGTCGGACAGATGTGTATCGCGGGTGGTGATTTCCAGCGGAAGATCCACCGTGCCCTCCTTTGCAGTCTCGAGGCAATGATCGCTAAAGGGCCCCTCATGCGGCCCCCGGTACGTCCCCTTCATCATAAGACGGGATGTTTGCAGAATCCAAGATTGGATTCGCTGGCCCGAGAACATCGTCCGGGATGGAGGTCAACGACGCCCCGAGATTCGGTGTACCTTTGCGAGAGAAGGAGGGTCGAGCCGAGATGAATGGACGAAATCGACGATACCGGTATTCTGTGCGGCAATCTTTTCCATCATCCGCGGCGCTGGCCGTCGTCGCGGCGGCACTGGCGCTGGGCGGCCTCGCACTCTCGAACTGCGCCCCCCCCGTCGAGGAGGCGTCTCCGCCGGTCTCCGAGCTCCTTTCTCCCCAGCCTCGCCTTTTTGTCATTATCACCATCGACCAGTTACGCGCCGACTACTTCACTCGCTACCGGCCGCTCTTCCAGTTCGGGCTGAAGCGACTCCTCGACGAGGGTGTCAGCTTCACGAACGCCAATCACGACCACAACAACACGGTAACCGGCGTCGGCCACGCCACGATCAGCACGGGCGCCTACCCGCGCCACTCTGGAATTGTCGGCAACTACTGGTACGACCGTGAGCTAGACGAGCGCGTTTACTGCGCCGCCGATCCGGACCACTACAGATCGCCACGAAACCTGCAGGTCACGAACATCGGCGACTGGCTGAAGGCAAAGAGCCCCGAATCGAAGGTCTTCACCGCGAGTGCCAAGGACCGGGCCGCCATCATGCTGGGCGGCCACGAAGCCGACGGTGCCTTCTGGTACAACGACAGCACAGGCGACTGGATCACCAGCTCCTACTACGAGCCCTACTACAGGGAGCGGTCCTCGGATGAGTCCGAGGACGAGGATCGCACCTGGGTCGATGACTTCAATGACCAGAAGCTGCTCGACCAGATCTTCGGCTCGGCATGGGAGCAGATACCTGTCGATTGGGATCTCGAGGAGCTCGACGTGGGGATCCTCGACGAGGGCGTCTATCAGCCATCGTTTCCTCACATCATCGGCGATCTGGAGATCGCCCCCGACGCGACGTTCTACGCATCGCTCTACGATACGCCGCTCGTCGATCCGTATCTGGCCCGCTTCTCCGAGGCAATCATCGAGAACGAGGAGCTCGGTGCGGACGACGTGCTCGACTACCTCGGCATCAGCTTCTCGCAGCTCGACCTGGTTGGGCACCGGTACGGACCCAACAGTCCCGAAATCGTCGACACACTCCTGCGCATCGATCGGATGTTGGGCGAGCTCCTCGATTTCATCGATGCGAAGGTAGGGCTGGAACACACCGTGGTGGCGCTGACGTCAGACCACGGCATCATGGACATCCCCGAATACCGCCAGATGAAAGGTCGCGATGGGTTGCGTCTTGGCGTTGATGACGTTCTCTGCTTCCAGCAAGTGCATTGGGCTCTGAAGGAGAAGTTCGGCGACGAGCGCTGGGTGATCCGCGACTTCTATTTGGATCTCGACACCATCGAGACGAGCAGTTTCTCGCGCCAGGAGATCGAGGAGGAGATCGCTCGCCAGCTCGAGCAGTGTGCTCACGTCGCCGAGGTCTGGACGGGCTCGGAGCTCGCATCCGATGGGACCGCGCCCACCGACACGTATCATCGGCGCTTCCTGCACGGCTATTCCCTGGAGCGCAGCCCCGACGTCGTGGTTCAATTCGAGCCATGGGTTCTCGACGACCTGGACCACGGCAGCACACACGGCTCGGCCTACGACCATGACACCTGGGTGCCCATGTTGATCTACGCTTCGGGCGTGAGCGCAGGGGATGTCCCCGACCCGGTCTACACCGTCGATCTGGCGCCAACCTTGGCGACATTGCTGGGAATCGACGCTCCCGACAACCTCGACGGGGTTGACCGCAGCGACCTGGTCATGGCACCACGGAATACTGTGGGTGCCACGCTCGGCGATTCCCAGTAGAAGCCGAACAGAACGGCTCGCCGCCGGCCTGCACAGAGGTTCCCTCGGCGATCCGACCGCGGCCCGCCGGCAGCGCGGTGTCCGTGAGCGGAAGGAGAAGCAACCTGAATGACTGCGGATGAGGTAAGGGCAGAGGCACTCGAGGCGGAACAGCGCATCCGGGAGCACATCCGGGAGACACCGCTCGAGCCTTCCATACCGCTGAGTGAGGCGGGCGCATGCGAGGTTTCGTTGAAGCTCGAGAACCTGCAGATCTCCAGCTCGTTCAAGTTCCGTGGCGCCATAAACAGCCTGTTGGCGCTCGATGCGGAGGAGCGCGCGCGTGGCCTCGTGACGGCTTCCTCCGGCAACCACGGCATGGCGTTTACCCATGCCCTGAAATTCGTCGGGTGTGAGGGAACGATTTATCTGCCCGAAACAGCCGCGGCCGCCAAGGTCAGGGACCTGCAATCGCACGGTGCGAACCTGCGATTCATAGGCGGCGACTGCGTGCTCGCCGAGATTCAGGCCCGCAAGGATGCCGGTGAAAAGGGGCAGACATTCATCTCTCCCTACAGCCACCCCAAGGTGATTGGCGGCCAGGGGACGATCGGCATCGAGCTCGAGCGACAGGCGGATGCGATCGACGCGGTCCTGGTGCCGGTTGGCGGCGGGGGCCTCATCGGAGGCATCGCGGGCTACTTGAAGTCCATACATCCGGAGGTCGAGATCATCGGCTGCCAGCCGGCGAATTCGGCCGTGATGAAAGAGTCGGTAATAGCGGGGCACATCGTCGAGATGGAGTCCCTCCCGACGATCTCGGATGGTTCAGCCGGCGGGGTGGAACCGGGCTCGATCACCCTCGACATTTGTCGCGACTGCGTCGATGACTGGGTGCTGGTGAGCGAAGCGGAGATCGCCGCGGCCATCCGCATGATCCTCGAGGACCACCACCTGCTCGTCGAGGGTGCCGGGGCACTCTCAGTGGCTTCCTTCCTGAAAACCAAGGAACGCTTCGCCGGCAAGAAGGTCGTGCTGGTTCTCAGCGGTGCACGTATCAGCCTGGAAACTCTGGAGAAGGCCCTCGGATGACCAAACAACCATCCCGCCTCGCACTTGTTGCTGTCGCCATCGTGTTCCTTGTGGGAGCTTCCGAGCCGGCCGGCTCCATCCCCCAAACACCGCCGCTGTTCGACCCGACGTGGGAGCAGGTGCAACACTTCTTCGTCCACCTCCTGGAGGAGCAAGGCATGGTGGGCGGCAGCCTGTGGTTTTTCGAAGATGGTGAGCCGCTGGCCCGTGAGATGTACGGATTCGCCGACCTGGAAACCGGCCGCCGGGTGGACGAGAACACCATCTTCCATTGGGCGTCGATCACCAAGACCTTCACCGGCATCGCGATCATGCAGCTCCGCGATCTTGGCCTGCTGAGCTTGGACGATCCGGTAGTGCACTACATCCCCGAGCTACGCCAGGTGCACAACCCCTTCGGCAGCATGCGCGAGATCACCATCCGGCACCTGATGAGTCATTCCTCTGGATTCCGCGGCCCCACGTGGCCCTGGGGCGGCGGCGAGGAGTGGCAGCCGCATGAGCCGACGAGTTGGGAGCAGATCGTGGCGATGTTGCCGTACACCGAGATTCACTTCGAGCCCGGCAGCCGCTGGAGCTACTCCAACCCGGGGATCATCTTCCTGGGTCGCATTATCGAACTGCTGACGGGCGAGGACTACGAGGTGTACGTCGACAAGAACGTGTTCCGGCCGCTCCAGATGCATCGCACCTACTTCGACCACACCCCCTACCACCTGCTCGAGTACCGCGCCAACAACTACACCGTGGAGGACGGGGCACCCCAAGCTAACGGCCTCGATTTCGACACCGGGATCACGGTCTCGAACGGCGGGCTGAATGCGCCGATCACCGACATGGCCAAGTACCTGGCGTTCATGGTTGGCGCCCCCGACGATGAGTCGCTGCAGTTGCGGTACGACGTGGTTCTTCAGCGCTCGACGCTGGAGGAAATGTGGAAGACTGAAATCGAGATCGCCGACCCCGTTTCTCCCGGCGGCACCGACCCAGCGGACCTGCGCCAGTCGATGGGCCTGACCTACTTCATTCTGGAAACAGGCGGGCTGCGGCTGATTGGCCACACCGGCAGCCAGAAGGCCTATTTTTCGTTCTTCTACATCGATCCCGCGACCCGAACTGCGGTCATCGCCGCCTTCAACTCTCAGGGGGCGCCCAGCGAGGACGGCACGCGTCGCCCCGACGCCCGCGCCGTGTTGAACACCTTACGCACACGCCTGACAGAGAATGTCTTCCCCCTCTTCAGGGACACCGATAGTCGCTAACCTGGATTCCTCGACGGGTCGTGAAACGAGCGGGTGCAAGAGCCGCGAGGCGGAAATCGACGGGCAGTCAAGCCACGTCAGAAGCCGCCGATGAGGGCGGCGTGGAAATACCGCAGTCCGAAAAAAAGCACGAGTGATATCGCCAGGCCGAGCAGGCTGAACTCACTCAACACGAGCTTCTGACGGCCTGAGATGATCGCGGCGAAAGGAATCGCCGAGGTCTGATCGAGGAACGCCTTGGCCTCCTCCGGCCCAAAGGCCCGCACACGCCGTTCCTGATGGACGCTGCTGACCAGGGTGAAGACGACGAAGCCGCCGAAGAAAATCCAGTCACCGACGAACGGCAGCGAAATGCAGTGCGCCAGCCCGAAGAGAAAGAAGGCGAAATTCTGCGGGTGGCGGGTGATGCGCTGAATGCCTCGCGGCCCACTGCCGTAGGCGCCTGTCATCTCGGCCTGGGTGCTCATGGGGTTCGGCGCGGTATGGCCCTGCACCAGGACGAAGAACGACAGCAACATGAGCGCCTGGGTAATCCAAAGGGCGCCGGGCAGGCTGTCGAACAGCACCTCCCCCGCGTGCTTGTTGGTGAAATAGACATAGCAGAGAGGGATGAAGGTCGCGAAGGAGACCAGAGAGTAGACCCCCTTGAACGGCTGCTTGCCGATCTTGCCGATAAGGAAAGTGCGAACCGGCACGGACGAGGCGAGAATGTGCGTGCCTCCGAACAGTACCCACCAAAGAAGGATCTTCGCCTCAGCCCCCATCACCATCTCCCTTCCATCATCCGATCTGTTCGCCCGCCCATGCCGCGGCATCAGCGCAGGATGGTGTGTCCCCGCTCGCTCAGTACCTCGATCGCGCTCTCCAGATTCTCTTCCTTCACCAGCAGATAGTCCGTGTCGTAGGTGGACAGCGCGAAGATGCTGATTCCGGCATCGGCCAATGGGCCCGTCAACGAGGCGAGCACACCCACCATCGAGAACTCGAACGGACCGTGGGCTTTCAAGCAACGCCAGCCGAGCTCGCTCGTGACGCCATTGGGAACCGCATCCTCATCGCACACCACCGAGAGCTCATCCACGGTTTGGGTAATCGAGAACAATTCCCCCGCTGAGGCCCAAACCGGCTGTGACTCACCTGGATTGAGCGGGGCTAGCCGACACACGGCAAGACGATCATCCAGGACGGACAGTGTCAGCGAATGACGGCTGGTCATCACTTCAGCATCACCAGGACCATCTTGAAACGCTCGACCGCGCTCAACGCATGCGGCTCGTTGCCGGGCATGACGATCATCTCCCCGGCCGAAACCCTGTGGGGCTCGTTGGAAATCGTAACCTCCACTTCGCCGTCGAGAACGTGCACCAGCGCGTCGAACGGCGCCGTGTGCTCGCTCAATCCTTGTCCCTGGTCGAAAGCGAATACTGTGATCGTGCCACTGTCCGTTTTGGCGATGGTCCTGCTGACGACCGACGCGTCCTGATAAGCGATGAGGTCGGCCATGTTGACCACTTTCCCCATGAAGTCCGCGCCGGCTGCCTCCGCATTGGTCTCCGTCACTTCAATCTCCCTTCGATTCTCTTTGATCTGGCTCCTAGCTACTCACCGCTACCGCGCTGCCCCGTCCGGGTGGTCTGGCTCCCTCTCTCCGGCCAAAATCTGGCGCACCGGCTCATTGTCGGCGTAAACCCGCCACTCGGCTACCTTCCCACCCTCGATCACCGCCTTACAGCAAGCCGGGATCGCCCAACTATTCTCCGGCAGGAGCTTGCCTTCGACCGAGAAGGTAGCGCTGGCCGTTCCGAACAACGCCACTACAGATCCCTGGTCAATGATCTCCGACACCATGATCCGGTAGTCGGGGAATGCTAGAAAGTACGCCGTCCAGGCCACACCGATTACCTTCTTGCCCCGCAAATCCTGCCCGCCGGAGTCGATGAGAACGTGATCGTCTGTTATCAGCGTGACGATGCGCTCGACGTCGTGTGAGCAGATTGCCTCCACGAACTGCAGGGCGACATCGACTGCCCTCCCACCTCTCATGACCGTAGCCCGCCTCCTCGAAGAGCACACAAATCCCCTCCTTCAAGCGGATCTAGCTCTTCGCATGCGGGACCCTTCAGCTCGTGCTCCATTCTCTTCCTATGGGAAGAAGCTCCAAACCACTTTTGTCATTATTTGGCCGTGGCGCAAGGGGGGCATGCGAAACGAGCCGACGAAACCATTCCGGTCCATCGGGCGTCCAAGCTATGACGATTGCCAGATTACAATGGGAGAAGTTTGCCATGGCTAGCCTTTTTCAAGATCTCCGAAACGCCCTTCGTTCCCTGCGGAAGCGTCCCGGTTTCGCGGCCGTCATCGTTCTCACACTGGCTCTCGGAATTGGTGTGAACACGGCGGTGTTCACCGTGGTCAACGGCGTGCTCCTCTCCCCCCTGCCCTATCAGGAACCCGATCAGCTCGTGCGCCTCTACCAGGCTTCGGCCGAGACCACGAGCTACGAGAGCTCCTATGTCTCGGGCATGGGCTTCCTCACCTACCGTGAATACGACGAGATCTTCGAAGGGTTGGCGGCCGTTTACACCTACCGCCAGAGGGGCGCCGACTTGACTGGTGGCGACGAAGCCCAACGCATCGTCGTCATGCCCACGAGCGCGGGATTCTTCGAGGTGCTCGGCGTGCCGCCGGCGCTGGGCCGCGAGTTTACTCGCGAGGAGGAGAACTCCGATGCACGGCTGGCGATCATCAGCCACGGCCTTTGGCAGCGGTACTTCAACGGCGCAGCTGACGCGCTCGGTGGCACCATCACCTTGGATGGAACCCCCGTGACCGTGATCGGCGTCATGCCGGATGGCTTTCTCAACCCGATCGGTGGCCAGGTAGACGTGTGGATGCCCGAGCACCTGGTGGCCGGCGGGCGTAACTCCTGGTCGAACTTCTACTTGAGCGTGATAGGTCGCCTGCGCGGTGACGTATCGCTCGAGCAGGCCCGCGAGCGCCTCCGCACGTTGCACGCCGGTCTCATCGAGGAGTTCCCGCGCGCCGAATGGGTTGTGCCGTCGTTGATTCCGTTGCAGCAGGACATGGTAGGTGACCGTAGCGCCATGCTGGGCGTTCTCATGGGGGCCGTCGGCATGGTTCTCCTTATCGCCTGCGTGAACGTGGCCAATGTCTTTCTGGCACACAGCGCCGGCCGCAAGAAGGAGATGGCGGTGCGCGCCGCCCTCGGGGCCGGGCGGCGCCACCTCATCGGACAGTTCTTGAGCGAAAGCGTCATGCTTGCGGCTCTCGGCGGTTTTGCCGGATTCCTGTTGGCGGTGTTCGGCGTCCGGCTACTCCTGGCAATGGGTCCCGATGCCCTGCCACGCATCGAGGAGCTGGGGATCGACCGGACAGTCCTCTTGTTCACCATGGCCGCGTCACTGTTGACCGGCCTGCTGTTCGGATCGGCGCCGGCGCTGCAGTTTTCACGGCCGGACCTGGAGCGGGCCCTGCGCGAAAGCGAGCGAGGTCAGAGCACTAGCCGCCGACACCGGCGCCTGCACAGCGCCCTCGTGGTGGCGGAGGTTGCGGTGGCGCTGATTCTGCTGGTGGGTGCCGGCTTGCTGATCAGGAGCTTCGCCGCCCTGCAGGAGGTGGAGCTCGGCGTGCGCCCCGACAACGTGCTCACCTATGAAGTACACCTGCCCGACAGCGCCTACGGTGAAGCCGACCAGCGCGTTGCCTTCTACGACGATTTCTTCGATAGGGTGCGAGCTTTGCCTGGAGTCGACGTCGTAGGCTCGGCTTCCTACCTGCCCACGGAAGGCCAGTACCACATCTGGGGCGTACGCCGCACCGACGTTCCCGAGGACACCGAGCTCGGTGACTGGCAGCTTGCCAACATCCGTGTCGTCGACGGTGATTTCCTCGAGGTGATGCGGATCCCGCTGCTGCGTGGACGGCTTCTTCAAGAAACGGACCGCGCCGACTCGCCGTATGTGATCCTGGTCAACCAGCTCTTCGCTGACCGCTACATCCCCGACCGCGACCCACTCGGCGTGCCGGTCCGGGCGGGGGGCGAGGAGAACCGGGAGATCATCGGCATCGTGGGCGACACGGCGTTGACACCGAACGGGAACACAGAACCGATCGTCTACATCCCCCACAACCAGTTCGCTGATGATCGCAACTGGGCCATGATTCAGGCCGTCCGCACGGGCGCTGCCCCCGAGACACTGGCAGGGCAGATCAGGGCCGAGCTCCGCGACGTGGACCCGGATCTCGTGCTGTACAAGGTGCGCACGATGGATGGGGTCGTGGCGGCGGGCGTGTCACCTGCGCGCTTCTCGATGACTCTGATGGGAGTGTTCGCCGGCCTGGCGCTGGTACTGGCGGCGGTCGGCATCTACGGGGTGCTTTCTTACGCGGTCAATCAAAGAACCCATGAAATCGGCATTCGCATGGCGTTGGGTGCCGAGCGGTCCAGCGTGCGCCGAATGGTGGTCGGGCAAGGTCTCCTGCTGGCGTTCGCCGGTATTCTCCTCGGCCTCGCCGGAGCGTACGCCCTCAGCGGCTGGCTCTCCTCGTTGGTCTTCGAGGTACAGGTGACCGACCCATGGGTCTTCTCCGCGGTCGTCGTGATCCTCACCGTCGTCGCGACCCTTGCCGGCTATCTGCCAGCCCGCCGAGCCACCGCCATCGATCCCGTCCGCGCCCTGCGCAACGAGTAAAAATGTCCGGCTCCGGGGAGACTCGGCACATAGGTATCTGACGCAGGCCTCAACAGGGGATAGAATGCCTGCAATCCGTTGAACAACCCATGCGTGGTCGCGACCCATGACTCCCCAAGATCAGAAAGACGACACCTGGAAGGACCGAGCGGCTGAGCTCCTGCGACTCGGCCTGGAGGAGCTCGACAACGAGCGCTACGAGTCCGCAGCACAGATGCTCTTGGACTCCCTCACGGTGTACGAGGCGCATCGGGACGAGGAAGGTAGTCTCTCGGTGGCTACCTATCTGGGGTTCGCTCTCTACGAGCAGGGACAGCACGAGCGCGCGGTGTCCGTTTGGGAAGAGATCCTCCGGCGCGGCACGAGCTTGCCAACGGTCTATGCGTTGCTGGCCAAGCACTACAAGAGGTTGGGGCAAGAGGAGGAAGTCCAGCGCATCTTCGAGGCCCTCCGCAAGGCCGAGGAGCAGCAGCCGGTACCTGTAAGCCTCGAGGAACAATCGACCGGCCACGCCGAGGGAGACGCCTCAGGTACTCCCGTTCCGTCTGCCAGTGGCAGCCCCCGCATCCTCGTCGCCGATGACGAGGAGAATATCCGCGAGCTCATGGGACGCCTTCTGACGGACTGGGGATACGAGGTGGAACTGGCTTGCGATGGAGAAGATGCTCTCCTGGCAATCCTCCATCACCATCCGGACTTGGTTTTGATGGACATCTATATGCCGAAGCGAACCGGTCTGGACGTATTGCTCAAGATGCGCGCCGAGGGTATCGACACACCCGTCATCGTGATCTCCGGGTACGCGAACGCCTCGTTCGTTCAGGATGGCCTGGCATTGGGGGCCGAGTTCCTGCCGAAACCGATCGACCTCGATGACCTAGAGAGTGCGGTGAAGTACCTGCTTCCGGGAGTACAGCCGGGAACCTCGGTCGAGAGCCCATCTCCGGAAACCGCCTCCCCGCCTCCCTCGAGCCGTCCCCCCGGCGACACACGCTGAGCCTTGGCAGGTCAGCGAACTGCTGATTGAGGGCGGCCACCCGAGCGTAACCCTCGGCCGACAGCTCCGCGATGAAGAAGTGCCCACCCGTCAGACCTTCATAGAAGATGGTACGAGCTCTGTCGCCAAGACGTGATCCGAGGAAGTGGTCGACCTCAGGAATGACGGGCGCAGGGACCACGAGCCCACCACGATGCTGATCGAGGACCTCGATTGCAGCCTCGTGCCAGGAGTCAGCTCGGTCGTAGTAGGCGTAAAGGATCCCCGTGTCGAGGATAACCGCCATCACTCGTCCGCCCCGAAGCCCAGTTCGTCGAGGAGCTCCTCAGCGCGTTCGGCCGTGTCGCCATGGCCGCTGTCGAAGGCGCCCGCGCCCGGCGGCGGCCCGGCCTGTTGTTCGGAGAGGTGAGCCCGGAGCGCCT
>JAUWTE010000272.1 GCA_030609765.1 Acidobacteriota bacterium | reverse complement strand
GCGTTCTCACAGGCAACGATCGCAACCGCGAGCAGCAAGATCAGGAGCTTAGTTCCGCAAGCATCGATTCTCATGCAAGTCCCCGTTCGATGGACGCGCTGTCGACACTCTGAACGTCGACGATACAGGACGCGCCCTTTGGCCTTTAGGGTCTATCTCTCTTTACAACGCATGCAACCCAGTGTCAGGTTCATACGTTGTAAAGAATTGTAATGATCGGGGCGCGGTTTGCACCCGTGCTTGACCCGCGCAGCCGTGGCGCAGCATCGTGAAGAGGCCATGCATATCACGATATCCGGGCTCAGCAAAATCTACACTCGTGGCGCGCCTCCCGCGATCGACGAGATCAGCCTGGAGATTGGCCACGGCACCTTCGGCCTTTTGGGCCCGAATGGTGCGGGGAAAACCACACTCATCCGGGTGCTGTCGACACAGCTAGCTCCGACCACGGGCCAGGTCACTATTGATGGCTGGGACCTGCAGAAGCACCGCGCCGAGGTGCGCCAGCGGCTCGGCTACCTGCCACAACACTTCGGCGCCTACCCGCAACTCACGGCAGGGGAGTTTCTCGACTACATGGCTCGCCTGGGTGGCATACACGCCCGCCGCGATCGCAAGGAGCGCGTCAAGAAGGCCCTCGAGGACGTTGGGCTGGCCGACGTCCGACAGCAGCGCACCGGGACATTTTCGGGCGGCATGATGCGGCGTCTCGGCATCGCCCAGGCGCTCCTGGGCGATCCGGAGTTCCTCCTCGTCGATGAGCCGACGACCGGCCTCGACCCGGAGGAGCGCATTCGCTTCCGGAGCCTGCTGGGGCGCATGGGCCGTGATCGAGCCATCCTCGTCTCGACACATATTGTTGGCGATATCTCGAGCACCTGCGAGGCAATCGCGCTGATCGATCGCGGCAGGCTGCGTTTCCAGGGTGCTCCTGAAGATCTGGTACGGCTTGCCGAGGGCAAGGCCTGGAGCATCACCGTGGACGACGCCGGGTTCGAGGATATTTCGAAGCGGTTTCACGTCGTCACGGTGGCCCCCGAGGGTGACGCCCTCTTGCTGCGTGTGGTGGGAGACGCCGAGCCCCTGTCCGGGGCCGAGCCGGTAGCTCCCAATCTCGAGGACGCCTATGTCTACTTCATGGAATCGGGAGAGCTACCGGCGGCGACAACTCAGCTGAGTGCCGCCGCCGCGGATGCCGAGCCGGGGCAACCGGCAGGAGAACTGGCCCCATGAGTGCCCTGCGCAACATCTTGGGGGTAGCACGCTACGAGCGCATCATGCTCATGCGCACGACACGATTTCGCGTGGTCGGCATCGCTGGGATTTCACTGCCGATCTTCATGGGCGTTGTTCTCGGCATTCTGGAGGCACGCGGGCTCCAATCCAGCACATTGTTCGGCCTCGGTGCCATCATTCCGTTCTATGCATACAGCTACCTGCAGGCGGTCGTCGTCGCCTTCCTCGCAGGCGACGTCCGGGCCGCCGATGAGCGAGCTCACGTCTACGAAGTAGGGGCGGTGCGGCCCCTGTCGACCACCGAGCTCGTGGTCGGCAAGTACTTCGGTGTCCTGCAGGCGCTCACCAGCCTGAGCCTGGTGGTGATGCTGATCACGATGGCCATCCAAGGCGCCAAGCTCAGCGTCATGGGAACGCCATTCCGCCTCGAGCCCTACCTCGGCTACTTCTTCATCATGACCCTGCCGGCGCTGATCTACATGGCGGCGCTGACTTTCTTCCTGGGCTCATTGCTGCGGAACCGCGCTGCGGTGGCATTGGTGGTGATCGCCTACATCATCGGTGTGATCTTCTTCCTCGGAGATCGCTACGGTGGGATCTTCGATTTCGGCGCCTTCTTCGCTCCCATCTTCTACTCCGACATGCTCGGATTCGGTGACCTCACACGAGTCATCGAGCTACGCCTCTTCTATATCGCCCTGGCGGTTGCCCTGCTCGGATTGTCCGTCGCGCGCTATCCTCGCTTGCCGCAGTCGGGATTCTGGCGGCTCGCGAGCTGGGGTGCCGTGGTCGCGGGGGCACTTGCGGCGGTCGGCCTCTATGGGTGGATGCAGCATCAGGACGCCACGAGCCTGACCTATCGAGAATACCTCCTGGCCCGGCAGGTTGCGCATGCCGACCTGCCGTTCCCCGATGTCACCCACTACGACCTGGAGGTCGATCTCCTGCCGCGAGGAGTCCCGCTGGCCGCGACCGCAACGGTACAGTTGACCAACCCCTACGAGGAGCCACTCGGCACTTTGATCTTTACCCTAAACCCCGGCCTCGTCTTGGAGTCTGTGCATGAAACGAATGGTGAGCCCCTCGAGTATGAGCGCGATGGCTCGGTTGTAAGGGTAGCTCCGGCTCGCCCACTGCCGACTGACGCCCAAATGACGCTCACGATGAGGTACGGCGGCACTATCGACCGCGACGGGTTCGACCTGATCCGCACGGCTCCGAGGCTGTCGAAGGTCGACGAGGGCCCCCGCAAGGGCGAGCTCACCGCATGGATCCGGCCCAGATCGGTCTTCCTGCCGCCACGCAGCCGCTGGTACCCGACTCCCGGGGTCGACTATGGGCACAGCGAAGCCCCCCTCTCCTCGTTCTTCACCGCTGATATCCGCATCACTGCGCCCGCCGGCATCACGAGTCTCACCCAGGGGAAACCGGTAGATGAGGCCGGCTCCGGTGCCGACCCCGCTGGCGACGATCGCACCACCAGCGTTTGGAAGGTCGAGCGAGCCGTTCCATTCCTGTCCCTCAACGCCGGCATCTACGACGTCTTGACGACCACGATCCAGAACATAGATTTGGCTCTCTATTTCTATCCGGAGCATCGTCACCAGGTGGATTTCTTCGCCGACGCGAGCGAGAAGATCCTGGAGGACATCGAGCAACTCCTGGGAGCGATGGAGCGGGAGACCGGGCTTCCCTACCCCTACCCCCGACTGAGCCTGCTCGAGGTGCCTTTCCTCGTGCAGTGGTACTACGAAGGCTGGCGCGAAGTCGGAGGGCTCACCCAGCCCGGCATCCTCATGGTGGAAGAGGATGTATTCACGTCACAGGAGTTCGAGAGGGATCTGAACCGCCGCCGGAGCCGATCGCGAGGCGAGTTCGACCCGGTCGATACCAAGCGCAGCCTGCTCATGTCACAGGTGTTCCGCATCTTCCTGAGCACGGGGAGCGGCAGTGCGCAGCTATATCGCAGCCCTCTCGTGCAACTCTGGTCGTTCGATCGTGGCTTCATGGGGCAGAACGCCTCGCTCCTCGAGCGCGGCATGCCCGTGTATATGCAGGAGGACATCGGCAGTGAGCTGCGTTCGATGCTGCTGCAGAGGGGCGGCGGCCGCGGCGGATTCCGCGGACGTAATGCCGCGCAACGCATGCAGGGCTCAGGCTCAGACGACAGTCTCCTGGCTGCCGCAACAGCCGACCAGCGCAGCGCCGTGGGAAGCGGAACGGAGTGGGAGGATGTGCTCGCCTCCATGCAGGAAGAGTCCTTCGCCACCATGGACCCCGATGACGACCCCGCCATGTATCGCGCGATCCTCGACACGAAAGGGCTAACCCTCTTCCGCATGATGAGCGCGATGGTCGGAACGGACGCCTTCGTGAATGCCATGGAAGAGTTCGGAGAGGATTCGCGATACGAGGGGGTCTCCTTCGATGACTTCGAGAAGGCCCTGGTGCCGGAGAAAACGAGCGAGCCCGACCCGGCTCGAAGGCCTGGCGGCACGCGGGCAGGGGAGGCGGCTCGTGCAGGAGGCCCGGGAGCTTTCGGTGATAGGCGTGCGACCCCGTCCGAGAGGGACGATGAGTTCGATGTCGAGGCACTCGACCGGCTCGTCCGCGAATGGCTCTACTCGACCCATGTGCCCGGCTATACCCTCACCCGCGCCAGCGCCCGCAAGGTCGACGACGGCTGGGGCGCCGTTGTCCATGAGGTGAAGGTACGTATCCGCAATGGCGAGCCGGGGCTCGGGTTCGTGCAAGTCGAGGTCGCCAGCTTCCGAGACCAGGTCACCAAGAATGTCCAGATCGAGGGCGGCCAAGAGGTCGAGGTGGCCCTGACCATCACCGATCGTCCCAATCGCGTCAGTATCGAGCCCTTCTTCGCCAAGAATCGCCGGCCTCTGATCGCACCGCTACGAATTCCCGAGGAGGTCGAACCCGGGCCGGCCGAGTCGTACGTGCGGCTTGTGACCGAGGAGGAGATACCCTACATCGAGATCATCGTCGACAACGAGGATGAGGGATTCTCGATGCCCATCCGCCGGGTGCAACGATATCTGCGCCCCGGCCTCCAGGGCGACAACTGGAGGGTGTCCGATTCCCAGTTTGCATTCGGTCGCTACAACACCAACTACCGATACAAGAGCGCGGGCGACGGCGCTCAGCCCGCTATCTGGAGCACCACGATCCCACGCTCAGGCGAGTATGACGTCGCCTTCTACTTCCTCCCTTCATCCCGGGGAGGACGGCGCATCGGAGTCTGGGGGCTGGCCTCCTCCTTCGAGCTCACGGTATTTCACGCCGGCGAGGAGGCAACGCTCACCCTCGACACCTCGGAATTGCGCGGTGGCTGGAACCTGCTGGGACGGTTCGACTTCAAGGAGGGCGAGGAAGCCGTCGTGGAGCTTTCCGATCAGGCCGACGGTCGCCTCTACGCGGACGCCGTCCGCTGACGGTTCGTCGACCCCGATCATCCCGACCTCGTTTACCAGGAAGATATTGCCCCCTGGGACATGCTGGGCAGTCGGCGTGGACCGGGGATGGGGATGGGGATGGGTGGCATGCGGCCAGGCGGCGGACCCCGGCGCTAGTCCGATCCGCCGGTTTCGGCGCGAGCGCCTGCCACCTTGACCACCGAGCTTGCGGCTGTCGCCTCGTAGTACCCCAGGAAGCGATCGCTCTCCGCGGTGCCGTGCCGACCGACGTTCTGCGCCCACCTGTAGCCGATGCTCTGGTAGAGGAGCTCGACCTCCACGGTGACCGGGCCAGCGTGATCGCCGACGTTCACCGTGTACCGTAGGCGGTCAGTGCCGCCCGTGAAGTCGGAATCCTCGTGCGCCACGCCCTGCACGGCAACAGCCTAGTCT
>JAUWTE010000192.1 GCA_030609765.1 Acidobacteriota bacterium | reverse complement strand
CGAGGACCTCTCGGTCTTCACCACACTGTCGCTGTCGTCCAGGAAGTCGAACCGTACAGTGATATCCAGCGTCTGCGTGGTGTCGTTAGCGACGGTCACGGTCCAGGGGTAGGGAGCCGGCTGCGTGCGGTCGGTGACTTCACCCCACTGGAAATCCTCTTCGGTCAGGTTGATAGTCCCGACCAGTTGCGGCTCTTCGGGCTCCTGTGGCTCGGGTTCCGGCTCGACGACCGGTGCAAGCTCAGCAGCCGGCTCGGCTTCTTCGGTGGATTCAGCCGCGGGCTCATTGGCAGGCTCACCGCCGCCACAAGCATTAACGAATACCAGAAGGGCAACGAGGGCGAACAGAAGGACGATATTCTTCCTGAAAGGCATCCCTGAATCTCCTTGGAAGGCGAGACGAAGGCCCGGATGGGTTGGTTGCTGTCCCTACTTCGTTTGCGGTTCTATTCAGTCCGAAGGGGGATCGGACCCTCTTGGGGATCATTGCATAAATGAACGCGTCCGCCACGTCAAGCCATTGCGTGCAAATTTACGATTGTTTGCGGACTCGCCTGTTCTTGAAAAGTAGCATAGCATCCCGATAGATGACACTCGGCTGCGAGTCTCGTGGCCGGTTCGGGCGACGACTGACAAGTTCCTACCAGCAAAGGTGTTGCCGTGGCAGAAGCCTCGATTCGGGAAGAGAAGACAACTGACGAATACCTGGTCGAAGTGGACCAATGGAGCGCGCACAACTACCACCCCCTCCCTATTGTCCTCAGCCGAGGCGAGGGTGTCTGGGTGTGGGACGTCGAAGGGAAACGCTACCTCGATTGCCTGTCCGCCTATTCCGCGCTGAACCAGGGGCATTGCCACCCGCGCATCCTTGCCGCCCTCGCGGATCAGGCGGGTCGCTGCACGGTCACCTCGCGGGCCTTCCACAACGATCTAATGGGTCCGTTCTTGAAGGAGCTGTGTGAGTTGGTGGGCTACGAAAAAGCGCTGCCGATGAACACCGGTGCGGAGGCGGTGGAAACGGCCATCAAAGCGGTACGCAAGTGGGGCTATCAGGTCAAGGGCGTGCCGGAGGGTGCCGCGGAGATCATCGTTTGTTCCGACAACTTCCACGGCCGCACGACGACGATCGTAGGCTTCTCGTCAGATGATCAGTACCGGGAGGGCTTCGGGCCGTTTACCCCGGGCTTTGTCCTCGTTCCCTATGGTGACATCGACGCCTTCGAGGCGGCCTTGAATGACAACACCGTGGGATTCCTGGTTGAGCCGATTCAGGGCGAGGGCGGGGTGCTCATCCCCCCTGATGGATACCTCAGCGCGGCGGCGGATCTGTGCCGTGAGAATCAGGTTGCCTTCATGGCCGATGAGATCCAGACAGGCCTCGGTCGCACCGGCAGGATGCTCGCCTGCGAGTGGGAAGGTGTTCGACCCGATGTCATCATTCTCGGCAAGGCACTGGGAGGAGGTGTGTACCCGGTGTCGGCCATGTGTTCGGATAACGAGATCATGCAGGTGTTCACGCCGGGCGACCACGGCTCGACGTTCGGTGGCAACCCTCTAGGGGCGGCAGTGGCGCGAGCGGCCATGGATGTCATCGTCGAGGAAGATCTTCCGAACCGAGCCGCCGAGCTCGGCGAGTGGTTCATCGAGCAGCTGCTGGCGATCGACTCTCCACACGTTGCAGAGGTGCGAGGGCGAGGCTTGATGATCGGCGTCGAGATCAAAAAGAGCTCCGGATTGGCACGACCGTTCTGCGAGGCTCTCATGGATCGAGGCATTCTGGCCAAGGAAACCCACGGCCAGGTGGTCCGTTTCACGCCTCCCTTGGTGATTACCCGCGAGATTCTGGAAGGCGTGTTCCCCGACATTCGCAGCGTCCTGCTGGGCGAAGGCGTCGAACTTCAGTAGCGGCCAGTCAACATTCTACGGCTAGGTTTGGCGAGCCCCCGAGGCCCGCCGACATCCGGACGAGGCTAGGCAATGCAAAACCAAGTCTGGTTCTTCCTGTTCCTGGGCATTGCGCTCGCCTTCATCGCCGTGGCGGCCTGGATGTACTGGTTCACCGCCCACGCCATCAAGGGGCACCGGCGGCAGGTCGAGGGCATGCTGCGGGAGATGCGCGAGGAAATCGACAAGAGGCGCAAGAAGTAGCCCGCACTTCTCGATGAATCGCGGCTGCGCGAGCGCAACGGCGCGCGATGACTTCGTTGCGCTTGATTAGAGTGCTTGACGCTAGCAGGCCAGAGCCAGAGCCTTCTCCTGGATCAGGTCCCAGGTTTCCTTGACGTCGGTGGCAGTCGTGCGGATATTGCCGATCGGCAGGCGCAGCGCGAAGCGGCCGCGCAGGCGCGTGTGCGACATGAACGTCAGGCCCGAGCTATTGATGGCTTCGAGAAGGTCTTCATTGAAGCTGGCCCATTCGTCATCGGCTTCTTCGGCAAGCTGACTGCCGTCGCCGCTGTCGGGTCCGGCTCCCGTTCGGTACCGGAAACACACGGTTGAGAACGGAGTCGGCGCGAGGCGCTCGAAATCGGGATGATCATCGATCCACCCGGCGAGCTCCTCCGCCATCTCGATGTGGTGGCGCAGGCGGGCCTGCAGGCCGCGTCTTCCGTAAGTGCGGAACACCATCCACAGCTTGAGGGCACGGAAACGGCGGCCGAGCTGAATGCCGTAGTCCATGAGGTCGACGGGAGCATAGTCTCGCTGCGGCTCGGGGGTGCGGCTGGCGACATCGCTGCGCAGATACTCCGGCACGAGACTGAACGCCTGCTTGAGCACTTCGGGATGGCGCGTATACAGGGCGCTACAATCGATGGGTGTGAACAGCCACTTGTGAGGGTTCATGACTACCGAGTCAGCTCTCTCCCATCCGGAAAACAGAGCGCGGCGTTCCGGCAGCATGGCAGCAGCCCCGGCATAGGCTGCGTCCACGTGCAGCCACAGTCCCTCACGCTCGCAGAGGGCCGCAATCTCGTCGAGAGGGTCGACGCTGGTCGTCGACGTCGTGTCCGCCGTAGCCACCACTGCGAAGGGTAGCCAGCCGTCACTCCTGTCCTCCGCTAGAGCCTGACGAAGAGCCTCGACGCTCATGCGGTAGGCTGAATCGCTGGGAATCTTGCGCACCCCACGGTGGCCGATTCCGAGCAATAGCGCAGACTTCTCGACCGAGGAATGAGCCTGGTCCGAGGTATAAAGTCGCAGACGAGGTACTTCCGGTCTGCCGGCCAGCCCGAGCTCCCTGACCTCCAGATCCGGGATCGCCTCGCGAGCGGCAGCCAGAGCGCAGAGACTCGATATCGACGCCGTGTCGGTGATGATCCCGAACAGCCCCGATGGCAGACCGAGCCACTGTGCCAGCCAGTCGAGAACGAGCTGCTCCAGCTCCGTCGCGGACGGAGAGGTGCGCCACAGCATGCCGTTGACGTTCATTGCGGCCGAAAGTGTCTCGGCGAGGATTCCTGGTGCCGACCCGGTGATCGAGAAGTAGGCGAAGAAGCGCGGGTGGTTCCAGTGCGTGATGCCCGGGAGGATGACGCTTTCGAAGTCGCGCATCATCTCCTCCCACGTCTCCCCCTCCTCCGGACCGGCAGCCGGGAGTTGGCCGTGCACCTCTCCCGGAACCACTTCCGACAGCACGGATAGGTCCTGCCTGCCCTCCAGATAGTCGGCGACCCAATCGATCACCTGGTAGCCACGGCGACGAAACTCCTCCGGCTCCAGGTCGCCGAGAGGGTTTGTCATTTCCTCTGGTGTCTCGGACATGCTGATCTCCTCCGCCTGACGCGGCTCCTGTCGCGCTCTGACTTGTTCCGTTGTGCTGTGACCCGGCCTGGTCACGGCAGCGCTAGGCCACGAAATATTCCACTGCGGCCGCGACACCAGCGCCGGCGGGTACGGTGTGCCCCTGTGCCTTCAGTGCTCCCTCGAGAGCCGCGAGAAGCAGCAAGACGTTATTTGAAGTGCTCGAGGCGCCCATCAAACCGACGCGCCAGATCTTCCCGGCCAGCGGACCAAGTCCACCACCGATCTCGATACCGTGGTAGCGCAGCAGAGTTCCGCGTACGGCGGCCTCGTCGACACCTTCCGGCACCACGACCGCGTTCAGTGACCACAGGCGCTCGGCCGGGTTGTCGACCTGCATGCTCATGCCCATCGCCTCGATGCCGGCCACGAAGGCCAGATGGTTGCGACGGTGGCGCTCTGCCCGGGCCTCCATGCCCTCTTCAACGATGATGCTCAGAGCCTCGTGCAGGGCGTAGATCATCGATATGGGCGCGGTGTGATGGTAGACGCGATCACTGCCCCAGTAGTTCGCCAGTAAAGACATGTCGAAGTACCAGCTACGTACGGGGACCTGGCGGGAGGTGATGACCTCGAGCGCGCGATCGTTCATCGTGAATGGCGCAAGCCCCGGTGGGCAGGAGATGCACTTCTGTGTGCCCGCGTAGCAGATATCGATGCCACGCTCATCGACATTGACGGGGTGCCCGCCTATCGACGTGACAGCATCGACGATAACCAGGGCGTCGCTGCCGTGTGCCGCCTCGATGATGCCCTCGAGAGGTTGCAGCACGCCGGTCGATGTTTCCGCATGAACCACGGCAACCGCCTTCGTCGGGCCATCCTGCAGCGCCGCGGCTACCGCGTCAGCTTCGATGGGCGTTCCCCACTCCGTCTCGACGGTGACGACCTCGGCGCCGTTGCGCCGGGCCTGCTCCGCGAGCCTCACCCCGAAGACTCCTGCGATGGCGATCACCACCCGGTCTCCCGGTTCGATCACGTTGACCGCGGCGGCCTCCATGCCGGCACTTCCGGTTCCCGAGATCGGGATGGTCATCCGGTTGCGCGTTCCAAATACCTGCCGCAGCAGCTCCTGACACTCGTCCATGAGGGCAAGGAACTCGGGATCGAGGTGACCCATCAAGGGCCGGGACATGGCCTCATAGACCCGGTGATCGACGTTGCTTGGTCCGGGTCCCAGCAGAATGCGTCGGGGCAGCCTTTCGGTAGTCATCTTGCTCGTCCTTGTTCGGGTGGCGTGTCTTGCGAGGATGGTTTTCGTGACTGCGGCGGCGACCGAGTGCAGCAGCCTGGCCGAAAGCTATCCCGGGCTGCAATGGCATTCAAGGAGCCCGCTAGCTTGCCGGCGGGTCGCCCAGCGGGATGCGAATGAAATCCAACGGATTGTCGAACTCGATGGCAATATGGAACAACTCGTTGAGCTCGTCAGCACGCCTCACCGTACCGTAGATCAGGGTCCTACCGACAATTCCCTCACCATCAACCAGGTGAATGAGGCAGCGAGAATCGACCACGATGGGTCGGCGGACCTGCACGAGCGTGCCGCCGCGGCTGATATTGATGGTTTCGCCATGTGCCTCGAAACCGTGGTCGCTGGGATCGAACCCGTAAAGGCCGACCACCAAGTTGATTGAATACTCGACGGCGAGCCTCTCGAAGCTGCGTGCGTTGGAGTCGCCGGCTGCGTTATCGCCGCTGTCTTCCATGACTGGCCTCAGAGTAATGCCGGGATCAAACCACTCGCCAGCAGCATTCCCAGCAACCCCGCAATAGTCAGATAAACGATCATCGGTAGCAAGGTCAAGCGAATCAGGGAACCCTCCTCGCCTACGAGTCCAACCGTTGCGCTAGCCGCCACGACGTTGTGAACGGTGATCATGTTGCCGGCGGCACCGCCGACTGCCTGCAACCCGAGCACAAGTACAATCGGTAGGCCCGCTGCCGCTGCCACCCCGTACTGAAACAGGGCGAACATCAGGTCACTGACCGTATTGCTACCGGCCACGAACGCCCCCATCGCCCCTACCCAAGGGGCGAATGCCGGCCACGCCCCGCCTACTGCCGCCGCGAGCCGGCCGGCCAGATACAGCGGCATGCTTTCCAGGCCCGTCTGATTGAGGCCGGAGTCGATGAAGATACGGACCAGACCGACCGCGAACAGCAAGGCGACGGCCGCGGGTGCGAGGGTGGTGGCGGCGTCCCCCCAAGCTCGTCTCACCGCCGGCAGCACTGGCTTCCTGTGCAGCAGTGGCGTCGCCACAGCAGCCAGCGCGAGCATTGTTCCGGGCAGATAGAGAGGCTGAATGGACTGCGATAGCGGCGTGCCCAGTATGCCGTCCCAGCCAAGTCGTACCGACTCGAGAAGCGGGCGTATGCCGAGGGCGGGGAGCCGCGTGGCCACCAGCAGCCCGGCGGCGAGAACGTAAGGTGACCATGCCCGCAGCAGCGACATGGGTTGTCCACCTGGAACAACCTCATCCGAACCGGAGGCGACCGTCAGCGTGCCGGTCCAGCGAGGGTCCCAGTTCTTTCGCTCCGGGAAGCTCCAGGGCT
>JAUWTE010000097.1 GCA_030609765.1 Acidobacteriota bacterium | reverse complement strand
GACAACGGGCACGTACTCGTCGCCGCGTACAACGAAAACCAGCTCCAACGGGCCGTCATCGAGGACCGCCGACCCGGGTAGGGCCAGGACCCTGTCATGGTGGTTGAGGTGAATCGTGATGTCCGCGAACATTCCCGGCTTCAGCTTGTAGTCGGTGTTGGCGATTTCGGTGTGGACGGTGATCGTCCGGGTGTCCTCCTTGAAGAAGTCGCTGATGTACTGGATTCTCCCCACAAAGACCTCATCGGCGTAGGCTGCGACGCGTGCCTCGACACTCTGTCCCATACGGATCTTGGCGATGTCCTTCTCGTAGATCTCCACGTCGACGCGCAGCAACTGCGAGTCCATGATGGTGAGGATCTCTGTCTGCTGGTCGACCCTGGCCCCCAGCACGGCGTTGTTGTCGACGATCTTCCCGCCGATCGGTGCGTACAGTGAGATCGAGGGATTGACCTGGTGCGTCTCGGCCATCTCCAGGACCTGGGCCTCGGTGAATCCCAGGATGTGGAGCTTCTTCTCCGCTGCATCCAGGTTCGACCGAGCGACGGCAAGCTCCGACTCGGCGGTGATGGCGTCCTTGCCTGCCCCGACGCCACGATCGAGCAGGCGCTGCTGCCTCTCGTGGTTGACTCTCGCCAGCTCGCAGCCGGCCACCGCCTTGTAGTAGTCGGCCCGGGCGCTTCCCACCTCCTCGCTTTGCAGGGTGATTAGGCGCTGGCCTTCTTCCACCCATTCCCCGAGGCGAACGTGCACTTCCGAGATCCGCGCCGGAAAGGCGTAGCTGAGGATGGCCTTTGTACGTAGTGGTGCCACGACCTTGCCGATAGCCGACAGATCAGCATCGAGAGATCGGTAGGCTACGGTGGTGGTCTGCAGATCGATAGCCTCGATCTCCTCCCTGGTCAGAGAGACGGGCTGGAGACGGTCCATGATCTCCTGAACCCTCTCTTCTCTGCCGCGCCCACCGGGGCCTCCGGGCCGTCTGCCGAGACCGCGACCCGACCCCTGAGCCCCCAGAGCCCCTGGCTGTCCAGGCTCCTCGCCGACGGCGGTGACACCCTCCGCGCTTCCACTGGGCTCAATGTCTTCACCACCCACCGCGCAGCCGAACGCTCCCAAAACGACGATCACGAGAACTGCTATGTATTTCCTGTTCATGGCACTGGTTTCCTCAGATTCCTTGTCCTGTTGCCCTCTGCAGGGCCGCCATGGTCACGGCGTAGCCGTAGAGCGCATCGGCATAGGTCCTGCGGGCCTCGAGGAGCGTGACACGGGCTGTGATGAGCTCCAGGCCGCCGATCTCGCCTTCCTGATAGCTGAAAAGGAACATGTTGTGGACCTCCTCGGCCTGCCGGAGGATGTCGGTTACAAATAGCTCGATTTGATCGCGCGCTGTCGCCGCGTCGCGGTAGGCTTGCTCGACCTCCAGGGAAATGGAGTTCTTGACGTGTTCGCGCTCCTGCGTCAGAGCGCTGAGGTTGGCTATTGCCTCGGCGACCTCCCCTTGCTTGGGTTGCCAGAAGAAGAGGGGCACGGTGACCCCAAAGGTCACGTCCCAGGTGGTTGGGACCCGCTCGATTCGATGCCGGGCGATGCCCAGCTCGAGGTCGGGCACGTAGCTCTGATAGGCAAGGCTCTTGGCGATTTCCTCCCTCTCCAGGGCCAGCTCGACTGCCCGGGTCTCGGGCCGGAGCGCATAGGCCAGCTCCTTCAACTCCACGAGATCGGAGACGATCAGAGGTATGTGTAACTCACCCTCGACTTCCAGTGGTGCGCCGTTCCTGCGTCCGAGGGCGAAATTCAACAATGCCCGTGCCACGCGCACATCATTCGTGGCCGAGCGGATCCGATTCGTAGCCGCTGAGGCGCTCACGCGGGCCCGCAGGGCCTCGACCTCGGCAACCTCGCCCGCGGCGAACTTCAGATCGGTCATCTCGGCGAAATCCTCGGCATGCTGAAGGTCGTCTTCGGCATACTCGAGCCTCGCCTGCGCAAGCAGGAGGCCGTAGAACGCTTCCTTGACCCGGAAGACGGTGTCGAGCCTCAGCACGTCCGTGTCGGCCAAGAAAAGATCCGCGTCCTTGCCGGCGATGTTCCCCCGAGCCGAGATCTTGGTGGGGAAGGGAAGCTCGAACGTGATGCCGAGGTAAGACTCCAGCGAGCCACTGAAATCGAAGAAGCCCGGCTGCAGGTCCGAGTCGTAGCCAATTGTGGGCTGCGGCAATGCCCGTGCCTGGTTGATTCGCGCCAGAGCAGCCCGGTGATATTCGGCTGCGGCGAGGACCAGAGGGTTCTGCTCCAGGGCAGTGTCGATGCACTCCTGCAGGGTCAGAGGGCTTTGGCCCTCCGCCACGCCGCCCAGAGAGAAGCTCAAGATGAACACAAGCAGTGGCACCGGAACTCTTGTCTTGATCAATGAACTCCTCCGGAGCGCAGAGTGGAAGAGAGAACCAGAAGCGTTCTCGAGCAAGGCTTGTGCGAAGGTTGGCTCGAGACGCTCGAGGGCATGTCGATGAAATCCATGTGATGGTTCGGCACGGCTTGGTGACCTCCTGGGGGGCCATCTTCCGCGGCCGGATACTTGTCGCGTGGGATTGTGCAGGTCTGCGAGGTGGAACGGCCGCGGTCTTCGGGGCGGTTGTAGCTAGGCGGGTGGGCCCCGGAAGCTCAGGGAGCTGGCGACCTCGGCGAGGGTGAGGTTGACCTCGAGCAGGCGAGGGGCCTGCTGGGTGTCGACGCTTTGCGGACCTTCGAGTAAGGCCGCCAGCCCGAGGTAGACCGGCGTGAAGGAGGCGTCACAGATCGGGCAGTTGTCGTCGAACCCCGGCAGATGCAGGTGGGCGACACCGACAAACAAATACAGTACGGCAAGCGCCGCGGCAGCCGAAGACAGACACGATCGACGCATGGCCCTCACTATCGGCCCCGTCAGAGAGGAGAATCCCTCTGCCGAGGTGAACCCCTACATCAGAGTCTATGATCAGACGTTTGGTGGTTCAACCCAGGCAGCAACGAGAACCTGTACCATCGTGCAAACCGCGTCAGGAGTCTTCAGCCTCTCGCCATTGCGGACGGCTTCTGCTGAGGCGAAAGAAGACGATCGGCATGGCCACAAAAACCGCGCAGCCGATGAACAGGAAGCCCAGGTAGCCGAGGATCGCCCCTGCACCTGCTGCCCGAACCGTCTCAGGCGGAACGAAGCCCGCAAGAATAGCCGCCAGCGATGCCAGCCAACCGATACCGGCGACCGCCCACATACCCGCGTTGCCACCGGGAACCACGTAGGCCCGCGGCACGTCCGGTTGCGCGTAGCGCAGGCGGATCGCGGCGGCAAACATCAGCAGGTACATGATCAGATAGAGCTGTGCCGCGAGTGCGCTCATTAGCCAGAATGCACTGCTGACCGTCGGCATGAACAACACGGCGCTGGCGAGAAGGCTGGCAACGCAAGCCTGGATCAGGAGGATCCCCGTGGGCATGTGGTGATGGTTGCGCTTCTGCCACATGCGCGGCAGATACCCCTCCCTCGCGACCTCGAGCAGCCCTCTGCTCGGCCCAATCATCCAAGTCACCGCCATGGTGAAAGCACCATAGGCAAGCAGGAAAGCGATGATCGGTGTCGCCCATGCAACGTTGAAGGCCGAAAGAAACTGGGAGAAGGCCTGGAGTACTCCGGCCGCCAAGCTGAGCTGGTTGGCCGGGATCACGATGGAGATCGCGAGCGACCCCAGAATCGAAAGAACGATGACGATCGCCGCCGACAGGAAGATGGCGACCGGGTAGTCACGGCTGGGGTTCTTGACCTCCAAAACGTGCACGGCCGACATTTCCATGCCCGCCAGCGCCATCAGCATTCCCGCCAGCAGCATGATCTGAGTGAGGTTCGAGAAATCGGGTAGAAGAGCCGCCCACGTGAAGGACACCTCCGATCCCCTGCCGAGGGCGAGCCACAGAATGGCGAGGAGAATGATCAGAACACCCGGGATGATCGTCCCGACAACAACGCCCGAGTTGCTGAGGAACGCCGACCACTTCATTCCCCGGAAGTTGGCGAAGGTACAGAGCCAAATGGCAGCGACGATGACCGCAAACGTGAAGTACTTGTTGGAGGCCCAAGCCGGCGCGACGATGTAGGCAATCGCAGAGGATGCGAAGGCGAACACCGCGGGGAACCAGGGCAGGTTCTCTACCCACTGCATGAAAATCGCCACGAAGCCCCAACGAGGCCCAAAGGCCTCCCTGACCCATAGGTAAACGCCACCGCGCTTGGGCCACCCTGTGGCCAACTCCGCCGAGACCAGGGCGGAAGGAATGAAGAAGAACAACGAGCTGCAGGCCAGGTAGAAGACGATGCTCAGCCCATATTCAGCCTGCGTCGGCAGGTTCTTGAGCGACACGATCGCGGCCACGTTCAGTAGCGACAGCGCGACAACACCCATCGCGTACTTCTTCTGACCGTCCTTGCCAGACGCTGGCATGCCACCGTTCCTTTCCGGCCATACTGCCTCGCCAGGTGCAGGGGCTTGGCGAGCTCGTGTGCCTGGCTTGCTAGCTGGTCAGAACCGACTCCTCCCACTCTGAAATCGTCATGTTGATCAGGTCGGCCGGACGGCGGCCCGCGGGAATGGCGTTCTTGGCCAGCACCACGTAGGGCGCGCAGGTCAGGGCGCAGCCGACATATCCTTCAGGCGCCCATTCGGTCTTGTACCCGACAAAGATCTCCTTGTACTTGACCTGCTGATCTTCACCACACATGAGCACGCTCTCGACGACGTTCTCCATCAACTGGCTCAGGAACATGACCCGGGCCTCGTCATCGCCGGGAATCCCGTGCCCCGCGTCCTCGATGAACAGGTGGGAATCCTGCTGCGGATCCTCGATGATCGCCAGAGCAATGGCACACCAGACAGCCGTGGGCCCCGCCACCGTCTCGTCCTTCACCGCACAGATCGCATGGCCGCCCGGGATAATCGGGAACCGTCTGGCATCGACCGTGCCGAACAGCCGCTGGCCGGCGTCGAGCAGCGGCTCCACCGAATACGCCGGGACCTCGACACCGTCATGTCGAGTCTTGGTGAAGAGCGGCTTCAGCGTACCGTTGGCGATCTCCTCGTTCTTGGCCAGGTCGTAGCCCCAGACCGCGCCATTGCAGCCGTTGAAGGAGGACGCCGCGATCATGTTGATCTGGCCGATGTAGGTTCCCTTGGCCTCGGCCCGGTCGTAGGAAACGATGCCCTCGAGGATGTGATCGAGCCTCTTCTCTACAGTTCCGGTTTCGAGCTTGAGAACCGAGATGTAGCTGTTGCCCGTTGCGCCGGAGTTGCCGTATCCATCGCACCACTCGTCAAATGGTCCGACCGCGCCTTCGACGATCTCCTCGAGTGTCATCATCGTTTTCAGCCTCCTATGAGGGTTCGATGCGGGGAACCGTATGCCCGGGCTTCTGAACTGTCAATTGAGGGATCCCGACGCGACTTGCCGTGCACGGGCTATTCGGTTTTTGCTGGTGCCGAGTCGCAGTAGACTCTTCGCTGGCGGTTCAACTGTCGTTGCAACGATGAACACCCTCGCGACGTCGCGCCGACGGCACATCGGTCACGACGTCTCCAGGCGTCGCGAGAGGAAACGAGGTCAGCCATGCCCACAATACGCACGCCGATGCCTTCGACACTCGAGCCCGAATTCTCTGTGCTCATCGTCGGGATCGAAGGTGATTCCGCTGTCGGACGCAGCGTGGCGAGCATCGTCGCCTCTCTGGAGTCGATGGGACGGAAAGTCATGGTCGTCCACTCGCTCAAGGACGCTGAGGCGACGGTATCCTCGAATCCGACCTTCTGTTGTGTAGTCCTGATCTGGGAGCTTGCCGCCCGCCAAGCAGACGGTGAGGAGCAGATCATGAGCATTCTCCGGAGCGTTCGAGCCCATGGCAGGGGTTTGCCGGTGTTCCTGGGATCGAGCCGTGCAACGCTGGGCAAGGTTCCTCTCGAGGTCGTCAAGCAGATCGAGGGTTATATCTGGATTCCCGAGGACAGCTCGGATTTCATCGCGGGTCGCATCGATGCGGCCGCGAGGCGCTACCTCGACACCGTGCTACCACCGTTTTTCGGCGCGATGGTCAACTTCGCCGACACGTACGAATACTCCTGGCACACTCCCGGGCACACCGGCGGCACGGCATTCATGAAAACCGCCGTCGGCCGCACCTTCCTCGGGTTCTACGGCGAGCAGATGCTGCGCTCCGACGTGTCGGTGTCGGTGGATGAGCTCGGCTCGTTGAACGACCACACGGGCCCGCTCGCCGCGGCCGAACACTACGCCGCGCGCGTCTTCGGTGCCGACCAGACCTACTTCTCGGTGGGCGGCAGCTCCTCGAGCAACCAGATCATTCTGCACTCGGCAGTGTCTGACGGCGACGTGGTGCTGGTCGACCGCAACTGTCACAAATCGCTGAACTATGCCCTCAACATGAGCGGCGCCATCCCGGTCTACCTGATGCCGAGGCGCAACGCGCGCGGTGTGATCGGCCCCGTACCGCAAAGCGAGATGGAGCCCGAGGCCATCCGCGCCAAGCTGGAAGCCAGCCCGTTGGTCAGCGACCCGAACCAGAAGCCCATCCTCGCGGCGCTCACCAATTCGACCTACGACGGTCTCTGCTACGACATCGAGAAAGTCACGAGACTGTTGAGCCAGAGCGTCGACCGGATCCACTACGACGAAGCTTGGTACGCCTACGCCCGCTTCAACCCGATTTACGCCGGGCGCTTCGGCATGCACGATGGGGAGCGTTCACCCGATGACGCCACGGTGACCGTGACCCACTCGACACACAAGCTACTGGCCGCGCTCTCGCAAGCCTCGATGATTCACATTCGCTCCGGACGAGTGCCGGTAGTTCCGGCGCTCTTCAACGAGGCCTTCATGATGCACACTTCGACCTCGCCTCAGTACGGCATCATGGCCTCCATCGATGTTTCCACGAAGATGATGGACGACGCCGGACGGGCGCTCACCGACGAGAGCATCCGCGAGGCCGTCGAGTTTCGCCAGGAGATGCTGCGCATCGGGTGCGCGCTACGGGCTCGCAGTGCGGACGACTGGTGGTTCGAGACCTGGCAGAGCGATGAGATCGATGGCATCGCCTTCCTCGAAGCCGATCCGGCGCATATCGAGACCTCGAGCGATGCCTGGACACTCGACCCCGGGGCCGACTGGCACGGATTCGGAGATCTGGGCAAGGGCTACTGCATGCTCGATCCGATCAAGGTGACGACCCTCACTCCAGGCATCGGGCCCGACGGGGAGCTCCTCGATCAGGGCATTCCCGCGGCGATCGTTTCAAAGTTCCTGGCCGCGGAGGGGGTCGTTGTCGAGAAAACCGAACCCTATTCCTTCCTCGCGCTGTTTTCGATCGGCGTCACCAAGGGGAAATGGGGCTCTCTAGTTGCTGATTTGATGGAATTCAAGGAGCTCTACGACGCCAATGCCGACTTGTCAGAGGGACTGCCCGAGCTGGTGGAGGCGCACCCCGATCGATACGACCGAATGGGATTCCGCGATCTCGCTGACCAGATGCACGCCGCCATCAAGGAGCACGACATCCTGGGCAACCTCGATCGCGCCTTCATGCAGCTTCCCGAACCCGTGCTCACGCCGCGACAGACCTACAATCGACTGGTTCGCGGCGAGGTCGAACCCGTGGCCGCGGCCGAGCTCGAGGGTCGCACGCTAGCCGTGCAGGTAGTCCCCTACCCGCCAGGTATTCCACTGCTGATGCCCGGTGAGCGCTTCCTCGAGGAGACCCGCGCGGTCGGTGATTTCCTCGTCGGCCTCCAGGCCTTCGACGCCCAGTTCCCCGGCTTCGAGCACGACATCCACGGTGTGGAGGTGAAGTCCGATGAGAACGGTCAGCCCTACTATTCTCTCTACTGCCTCAAGGACTGACCGCTCCCTCGAGGGCTGCCTACTCCCTCGTAGACTGACTACCGTCTCGCGGACCGAGGGCGCTACCTGAAGTACGTGCTTATGAGATGAAAGACGCCGTCGACAGAATCCGGCACGTCGCGGAGCTTCTGACCCGCCCAGTCGGATTCACTCCAGATAAAGGGCTTCCCATCGATATGCGCGGTTCCGTACTTCATCCAGAACCCCATGTGGGGAGAGCTCAGATCGAACACGCCCTCGAGACCTGAAACCCACGATGTCATCGACGCCGATGCGGCTTTGGCGTCGGCGGCCCCATCGGGGACCTTGTTGATCGACGTCGCGGTGCCATATCCCAGGTCCCACCGTCCATAGATCGACAGAGGCTCGTCGGGATCAGTGTAGGTGATCAGATCCTTGGCCGATTCGATGTCGACGACCCCTCCGATTCCCGCCAGCAACTGCGTCCTTCGCGCCGGCCGGTTCTCGATTGCCTTCAGCTCTTCCCGAATCTGCATCGAGGCGGGGAAATTCACGCCGAGGATCGCATCGGCTTGCAGGAGCTCGTGATCATAGTCTTGCGAGAGTCCTTCGGGCTTGGTGGTGATGTCATAGCCTCCGGCGCCGTCAGACTTGAAATACACGAAGCTCTTGAAGGACATCTCGACCAGGCCGAACTGCCCGGTATTGGTATCGACGAGCATGTACCCGTTCATGTACGTCCCGGACGCTTCAAGCGAGACATACTCGTAGAACTCGTCCATCGAGGACGCAAACTGCTCGGCCAGGGCTGCCCGGAGAAACATCCACAGGGCACGAGTCTTGGGCTCCGTATACGTTGCATGATGCGTCGTCTCGTTGAACATCAAGCCCTTGTTGTTGTAGCCGAAGTCGGTAAGCGAAGCCAGAATGCCGGGAGTTCCCGCATTGACCGTGAAGAAATCGCCGTTGATGTAAAACGACGCCGACATGCTCTGGTCGAGAAAGCTCATCCAGGAGTAGTGGGTGATGTAGGTGTCGTCTTCAGTTGCCTTCACGAACG
>JAUWTE010000106.1 GCA_030609765.1 Acidobacteriota bacterium | reverse complement strand
GCTGCCAGTCTTCCCAAGGAGCAGTGAATCCCGGCTCGGTGTCGGCCGTATCCCTGAAGTAGCTCCACTGCTCCACGAGCCCTGTGTCGGACGCGACGAATACCAAGTAGCGATTCTGCGGCGTCAAACCGACACTCTCGAAAGTGAGTTGTAGGACCTCGGAGCTCCTCCCATCCGCCATCGGCTGTTCGCTGACAAAGGCGAGCGTGACGCCCGGATCGAGCAGCTTATAGGGCATGAACATCCAATACGTGTCGTTGATCCACCTGCCGTAGGCTTCCTCGAGGGCCTCTGCAAGCGCTGTCGGGTCGATGATCTCCTGGTTGTCCTGCCAGGCCCGCCCCTCCCTGGTGTTGGCGTTGAATAGGACTACCCGCCCGTCACTCTCGATACGATGATTGCCGGTCCATTTGTCCCAATAGTGGGTCCGGCGTCCGAAAAAGCTCCAGCGGATGTAGCGAGTGTTATTCCACGCTTCCTGCCCACCCATCTTCTCCATCACCTGCTCGGCAATGGCTATTGCCCGCGCGTCGGACTGTTGGGCGGTTATGGAAGGGGCAGTGAAACTGTCGTCAGGCGCCGGGATCGAAGCCAGCACGGTGCTGACGGCCAGCGAAAGGAAAATGACGGCGGCAAGGGCGCGAAGGCCGTTACCGATAGATGCACAAGCTCTCATGGTGATCTCTCGCAGTGGCAACTGTCTCCGGCCAGCGTAATCGTGGTCGAAGACGTCGCTCTGGAACTGTTAGCGGGACCGTAAGCGTACGCACTGAACATCACGTTATCCAGCAGGCGGGTCACAGGACAGCATTTGGCTCCTTGCATCTACACCCTTGGCGGTGTAACCACACCCATCACACTTTCTAGAGGGGAAAGGAGGAGATTCGGCTGCATGATCAACTCGACGAACAATAAGACCGCCCTCGTATTGCTCATGGCCACCGCCATGCTCTTCGCCACACCACCGGGAGGCGCAGGGATGCAAACCGACACCCCGGCATCGCCCCAGGATTTCGATATCGAGGCGGCGAGCCGCTTCGCGAGGCTGGCGCTCGATTGCGTGCACCAGGAATACCCGAACAAGATTGCCCATGTGTTGCAGAGCGATGCCGACGTGAAGCCGCCCCGAGAGTTGACTCCGGCCTTCTATGGTTGCTACGACTGGCACTCGGCGGTACACGGCCACTGGATGTTGGCGCGCCTGGCACGCGTCTATCCGCAGGCCGAGTTCACCGCTTCTGCCCGCGCCGCACTGGCTGAGAGCCTGACTGAGGCCAACATACGCGGGGAGGTCGAGTACATCGAGGGAAAGGGGCGTGTGTCGTTCGAGCGCCCCTATGGTTTGGCTTGGCTCCTGCAGCTCGCAGCAGAGTTGCGCCAATGGGAGGACGCGGAGGCGCGCGGCTGGGTTGTCGCGCTCGAGCCGTTGGAACGATTGGCGGTAGCGAGGCTTGCCGATTGGCTCCCGAAGCTCACCCATCCCATTCGCATCGGAGAGCACGCGCAGACTGCGTTCGCTTTCGGGCTCATTCTGGACTGGGCACGCATCGCTCGAGACGGCGCGATGGAGACCTTGATGATCGATCGCATCCGAGATCTCTACCTTCCAGACCGCGACTGCCCGCTCGGCTACGAGCCCTCGGGGCAGGATTTCCTTTCGCCGTGCCTGGCCGAGGCCGATCTCGTGCGCCGAGCTCTCCCGGCCGAGGAGTTCGCCTCTTGGCTTGCGGAGTTCCTACCGGGAATCCCGGTCGATGGCTCACAAGAGTGGATGCCTCCCGCGGTCGTTACAGATCCCACCGATCCGAAGCTGGCTCATCTTGACGGTCTCAACCTCAGTCGTGCCTGGATGCTCGACGGCATTGCGGCCGGACTCCCTGCTGCCGACCCTCGAGAAATCTCCCTGCGCCATGCGGCGCATAGAAACCGGGATTCCGGGCTGGCGGCGGTGACCGGTGAGCACTACGAGGGTGGGCACTGGCTGGGGAGCTTCGCCGTTTATCTGGTGACGGGACGTGGGATCTCAGGGCAGCGCCCCTGAGGAGATCATGCCCATCATGGTCGGTGGCGGCAGCCGCAGGAGAGTTATGATGGGTGACGAGTCTGCCGAGCCTACGACCTGCAAACAAGGAGATATGGAATCCATGCGCATGAAGCTACTCCCTCTGGCAGTCCTGGCCATTCTGGCTGTTGCTCCCGTCGCATTCGCCCAGCAGACCCTGACTCCTGAGCTCCTGTGGGAGCTGCCTCGGGTCGGCGGACCCGTGGTGTCCCCCGATGGCACACAAGCCGTGTTTACCGTTACTACCTATGACATCGGCGCCAACAAGGGGAACACGAATCTCTATCTGATTGCAGTCAAGGGCGGCGCGCCGCGCCAACTCACCGATTTCGAGGGCAGCGAATCGAGTGCCCAGTGGCGCCCCGATGGTGCCAAGATCGGCTTTCTCTCGTCCAAGGGTGGCTCACTGCAGCTCTGGGAGATCGATCCCGACGGCACGAACCTACGGCAGGTCTCGAACATCGAGGACGGAATCGCCAACTTTCGCTACTCACCGACTGGCACGCACGTTTCCTTCACCCACGACATCAAGCTCGACAAAATGCCCAATGAGGTCTATCCGGACCTTCCCGAAGCCGACGCGCGCATCATCGACGGGCTCATGTTCCGGCACTGGAATAGCTGGCACGACTATTCCTACAGCCACCTGTTCGTGGCTGAATACGACGATGGTGAGCTTGGTGATCCGGTCGATGTAATGCCGTTCGAGCGCTTCGACACGCCGCTGAGTCCGTTCGGCGGGGTCGAGCAGATCGGTTGGGGCGTGGATGGGGAGTCGATTGCCTACACGGCCAAAAAGAAGAACGGCACCGCCTATGCCGTGAGCACCGACTCTGCCATCTATCTGTACGAGATCGACAGCAGGGAAACTGCCAATCTGACCGAGGGCATGGTCGGCTACGACATCGAGCCTGTCTTCTCGCCTGATGGCCGCTATCTCGCGTGGTTGAGCATGGAACGTGATGGCTACGAGGCCGATCGCAACCGGCTCTTCGTATACGATTTCACCTCCGAGGGCCCGCGCGAGCTCACTGTGGGGTTCGACGGGGATGCACACGGCCCGGCCTGGTCGGGCGATAGCTCGGCGATCTATTTCAGCAGCGAGACCGTAGGCACGGTGCAGCTGTTCTCAGTCGACGTAGCGAGTGGCGGGATCCGGCAAATTACTGACGGTGTGTACAACTACGGGGCTTTCGGGGTTGCCGACACAGAAAGCGGCACCGCGCTGATTGCCAGTCGCGTTTCCATGTCTGCGCCGGCGGAGCTCTACAGCATCGATGTCTCGTCGGGCGAGGCCGAGCGCCTTACTTTCTTCACGCAGCCTTTGATCGACGGCCTGGACCTCGGGAAGGTCGAGAAGAGGATGGTGCGCTCCACTGACGGCTCAGAGATACTGACATGGGTCATCTATCCTCCTGGGTTCGACCCGTCCAAGCGGTATCCGGCGGTGTTGTATGCGCAAGGGGGCCCACAGTCGACGGTGAGCCAGTTCTTCTCCTATCGCTGGAATTTCCAGCTCATGGCTGCGGGGGGCTACATCGTGGTGGCGCCGAACCGCAGGGGGGTGCCGAGCTTCGGCCAGACCTTCAAGGAGGAGATCTCAGGCGATTATGGCGGTCAAGCAATGCGGGATCTGCTCAGCGCCATCGACGAGGTAGCGGCGGAGCCCTACGTCGACGAGGATCGACTCGGAGCGGTGGGGGCGAGCTTTGGCGGCTACACGACGTACTTCCTGGCAGGTCATCACGAGGGACGCTTCAAGACATTCATTACCCACGCAGGTCTGTTCAACCTGGAAAGTTTTTTTGGGGCCACCGAGGAGATCTTCTTCGTCAATTTCGATCTCGAGGGGCCCTATTGGCAGTCACCGAAACCTGAGAGCTACGAGGCGTTCTCGCCCCACAATTACGTCCAGAA
This sequence comes from Acidobacteriota bacterium, assembly GCA_030609765.1. Lineage (GTDB taxonomy): Bacteria > Acidobacteriota > UBA890 > UBA890 > UBA890 > CALAKE01. The sequence continues at coordinate 4,490 of JAUWTE010000106.1, read as the reverse complement.
CTGGGACACGCCGATGCTCATCATTCATGGCCAGAAGGACTTCAGGGTTCCGGTGACAGAGGGGATGCAGGCCTTTACAGCCTTGCAGTTGAAAGGGATCGAGAGTCGACTCCTCTACTATCCGGAGGAAGGACACTGGATAACGTCACCACAAAATGGCCTCCTCTGGCATCGAGTCTTCTTCGATTGGCTGGAGCGCTACCTGCAACCGTGAAGCGCGCGCATTCAGGCCGGATATCTCAACGACCCGTCGAGATATCCGGCCTAGCCCTGCTCTGGCTGCTGGTCCTGCTCGCGGGCTGTGGCTCGAGTGCGACGCCGCCGCTGCGCCCCATGGTCGTCGTGTCGGTTCTGCCTCAGGCCTATTTCGTGGAGAGACTTGCCGGTGACCTGGTGGATATCGAGGTCATGATTCCCCCGGGAGCCAGTCCCTCCTCCTACGAGCCGACGATCGGGCAGCTGCGGGCAATGTCCGAAGCTTCGTTGTATGTCAAAGTGGGTCATCCGAATTTTCCTTTCGAGAGGGCCTGGCTGGATCGGCTGCTCAGTGAGCGCAGCGATCTGACGGTGGTTGACTGCGCCGGTGATCTACGCGAGGCGAACGACGACCCGCACATCTGGCTGTCGCCCGGCTGTGTGCGGGCGATCGCGCCGAAGATCGCCGCGGCCTTGTCGGATCTCCTCCCGGAGCGGAGGACGGATCTCGAGCACAACCTCGGGGATCTGATGATGGAGGTTGATGCACTCGACGCCGAGATCCATGCCCTCCTGGATCCATATGCCGGTAGGCAGATCCTCGTGTTTCATCCGGCCTGGAGCCATTTCACGAGAGAGTATGGGCTGGAGCAGGTAGCCATCGAGAGTGAGCACAAGGAGCCCACTTCTCATGAGCTTTCGGTTTTGATGGATGAGGCTCGCCGCCAGGAATTCCACGTGGTTATCGTGCAACCACAGTTCTCACGCCGAAGTGCCGAGCTCGTTGCCGCCGAGTTGAATGCCGAGGTGGTTGTGTTGGATCCACTCGCCTGGGATTGGCTGTCGAACATGCGTCATGTCGCGGAGACCCTCGAGAAATGCCTGTCGAAATAGAATCGCCAGTCTTGGAGATGCGGGATGTCTCGCTGAAGCTGCGCCGCATGCCCGTGCTCGAAGGGGTGAACCTGGAACTGGCACAAGGGGACTTCCTTGCCATCATCGGGCCGAACGGCGGCGGCAAGACCGTTCTCCTGAACGTCATCCTCGGCCTGCTGACACCTGATAGTGGCGAGGTGAAGGTGTTCGGGATGTCACCGAAGAGGGCCAGGGGGCGGGTCGCGTACGTGCCGCAGTACCCGCGCTTCGATCCCACGTTTCCCATCCGTGTGATCGATGTGGTTCTCATGGGGCGGCTCAAGCGCGGCCTCGTGGGTGGGGGGAATCCCGAGGAAGATTGCCAGCGGGCACACGCGGCCCTTGCTGAAATGGGGATGGCCGACCTGGCGGACAAGCAGATTGGCCGTCTCTCGGGAGGGCAGCTCCAGCGGGTTCTCATCGCGCGCGCTCTGGCTGTCAATGCAGGGTTTTTGATTCTCGACGAGCCTACGGCGAGTCTCGATCCGCAGATTGCCGGAGACCTTTACGCGAGGCTGAAGTCGAGCTCGAAGGAGATGACGGTTATCGTCGTATCGCATGACATCTGGGTGATCTCTCATCACGTCAAGACCATCGCCTGCATGAATCGTCGCCTCCACTATCACCAGTCCAAGGAGATTACGGAGGAGATGGTCGAGACGACCTATGGGTGCCCGGTCGATTTCATGGTTCACCGCCATACGCATCGGGTTCTCGAAGATCACCACGAGGATGGCGCAGGGCTGGAGGGAGTGCACGATACGGAGCCGGGAGGACCCGGGGGAATCCAGGGTAAGCCCGATCCGGAAGGTGAGAGCCACTGATGCTCGAGGCCCTGCAGAGCCCGTTCTTTCAGCGCGCCCTTCTCGCCGGGCTGCTGGCCAGCGTGGCGTGCGGAATCGTTGGCACCTACGTTGTGGTGAAACGCATGGCGTCGATCTCGGGGGGGCTATCGCACGCTGCCTTCGGCGGGGTGGGGCTCGGCTATCTGCTCGGCATCAATCCAATGATCGGAGCGACGGTCTTTGCCCTGGCCTCGGGCTTCGGGCTCGGGCTCGCCTACCGACGATTGCGATCGAGCCTCGACACACTGATCGCCATGGTCTGGGCCGTCGGAATGGCGCTGGGCATTCTCTTCATATCGCTGACACCGGGCTACGCTCCGGACCTCATGAGCTACCTCTTCGGCAGCATCTTGTTCGTCCCGGTGGGTTACATCTGGTGGGTTGTCTTTCTCGACCTCATCATCATTTTGGCGGTACTGCTTCTGCACAAGAACTTGCAGGCTGTGGCGTTCGACCAGGAGTTTGCCGAGGTCATGGGAGTGCCGGTGGACGCCGTGTTGCTGGTATTGCTCGGGCTCGCGTCTCTGACGGTGGTTACCTTGATTCAGGTGGTTGGGGTCATTCTCGTGATTGCTTTACTGACCATTCCTGCGGCCACTGCACAGCAGTGGGCCGTAAACCTGCGGCACATGATGATTGAAGCGGTGCTCATCGGGGCTTTCTGCACAACCAGTGGGCTATTTCTTTCGTACGGGCTCTCGGACTCCTACGGAATCAACGTGCCTACCGGGCCGCTCATCATCCTGATCGCGGTTGCCCTCTATGGCGCGAGCAGCGCGATTCATGCGGTAGTGGCGAAGAGCCCTCGAGGTTGAGGCCGTTTCGATGAACGTCGAGTGGGGCAAGGAGCTCGATCGCACCAGGGATCGCACCAAGAGGCTCGTGGGTGCCGTGCCGGAGAGGTACTTGTACCGGCAGATAGTGGACTATCTGAGCCCGCTGGCCTGGGACCTCGGCCATATCGCGGAATTCGAGGAGTTGTGGTTGGTCAGGACTCTGCTGGGTCAGGCCGGCGCGGCCGCGCTGAAGGGTGTCTACAACCCCTTCGATACCCCCCGAGAGGTTCGCGGCGAGCTCCTCTTGCCCGGGCGCGACGAGCTCCTGGCGCATATGGACGAGGTTCGTGGGAGGGCTGTGCGCAATCTTGCAGGGCCCATCCCGAGCGGGGCCGAGCGTTTGCTCGAGGGCGGTTTCCTCGCTCGCATGATCTGCCAGCATGAGGCCCAGCACCAAGAGACCATGCTGCAGGCGTTGGACATCCCTGCCGATGAGTGGGGAGTTGATGGCCTCGATTTTGAGCAGGCCGGGGTAGAGACGACCGTCAGCGGGGCGGCAGTGGACGACGAGGAGAGGATCACGATTCTCGCTGGACCCTTCCTGTTGGGGACTGACGATCGCTCACGTGCCTACGACAACGAAGGACCCCAACACGAGGTGCACCTCGCTGATTTCAGCATCGATCGTTTTCCAGCCAGCGTGCGTCGGTGGCGGCTGTTCATGGCGGACGGTGGATACGAGCGGTCTGAGCTGTGGTCGGGTGGGGGGGCCCGATGGCTAGAGGAGATAGGCGCATCGCATCCACAGGGTTGGTTCGCGGGAGTGGATGATGGCTGGGGTGTGCGTCGATTCGGGCATGGGATGACCCTGGATGAAAGGGAGCCGGTGCAACACATCTGCTACTGGGAGGCTGAGGCCTTTGCGCGATGGGCCGGTGGCCGGTTGCCCAGTGAGGAGGAATGGGAGAAGGCCGCTTCCTGGGATCCGCTGGCAGGCAAGCGCAGAGACTATCCCTGGGGAAACGCGGCACCGACCCCTCAGCACGCCAACCTGGATGGTCGACTCTGGGGTCCGGCGCCAGTTGGCCGGTACCGAGTGGGGGCGTCGGCCTATGGGGTCGAGCAGATGCTCGGTGATGTCTATGAGTGGACGATGTCGAGCTTCGAGGCATACCCGGGCTTCCAGGCCTTTCCCTACAAGGAGTACAGCGAGGTCTTCTTCGCTGGTCCCTATCGGGTGCTGCGGGGCGCTTCCTGGGCGATCGACTCCCTGGTCGCACGCAATTCGTACCGCAACTGGGACCTGCCACAGCGCCGCCAAATCTTTGCAGGGGTCCGGGTTGCCTGGGATGTAGACTGAGAGATCGGGAACGGGAAGCGACATCCAGATTGCCTGAGCGGCGCAGAGTGCTCATCAGCGCCGTGCCGGTGCTGGCACCCGCGCACGCGAGGCGCTATGGTCGCCTGACCCGATATTTCGATGTCGATTCGACAACTTCGCCTTTCAGGAGTGTTATTGATGAGGACTACGGCATATCTGTCTCTTCTCGTGCTGCTGGTTTCGCTTCTGGTTCTGCCATCCGCGCCGGCTCTAGCCGGAGCGCAGTCCGCGGATATCGGTGCACAGTATCGTGACGTGGCGAAGCGCTTGATCGACGCGGCGATGTCCAGCGAATTCGCCTACGAACGACTGGCCCTTCTCGTTGATGAGTTCGGCCCTCGCTTCAGCGGCACCGAGAACCTCGAGATGGCTATCGAT
>JAUWTE010000413.1 GCA_030609765.1 Acidobacteriota bacterium | reverse complement strand
CTCCTATCCGACCCGTGCCGACTTCGCCGTCCTGCGGGGCTTCGAGCTTACAGTGGAACCGGGAGAGGTAGTCGCCCTGGTTGGTCCCTCGGGGGCCGGCAAATCGACGGTGGCCAGCCTGATACCGCGATTCTATGATCCGACTCGAGGCAGAATCACGCTCGACGGAAACGACCTCGGGCGCTTCGATCCGCGGTCTCTGCGCCAGAAGATCGGGGCAGTCATGCAGGAGCCAGTGCTCTTCGCCGAGTCGATCGCCGACAACATTCGCTATGGCCGCCCTGACGCCAGTGACGAAGAGGTACGGCAGGCGGCCCGCGACGCCAATGCGGCGAGCTTCATCGAAGAGTTCCCAGAAGGGTACGAAACCCTGGTGGGCGAACGAGGGGTGCGCCTCTCCGGAGGCCAGAAGCAGCGAGTTGCCATCGCCCGGGCGGTGCTCAAGGATCCGCGGATTCTCATCCTCGATGAGGCGACTTCAGCTCTCGACGCCGAGAGTGAGCACCTCGTCCACGAGGCTCTCGACCGGTTGATGGAAGGCCGGACGACGATCGTGATCGCCCACCGCCTATCGACGGTGCGCAACGCAGATCGAGTCGCCGTCATGAACCGTGGGGCGGTCGAAGAATCGGGAACCCACAGCGATCTGATGCGTACCGACGGTCTCTATCGGCGTCTGGTGGAGCGACAGTTCTCGGATCGGCCACCTCTTGCCGAGATGGGCCGGGTCGAGGCGTTAGCGCAGGAATCGGCGTCGACTCCCACACCAGCATCGGCTCCGGATCGCGACCACTCATGAAGGCAGAAGGGGCGACGCACCAAGATGCCTGATCCCATCGCGTCCGCCTCGAGCGCACCGGAGTTTGCGCCGGAATTCCGGTTGCTGTTGGCATGCGCGCGGAAAACGCTGCGGCCGGTCGATGCCGAGCGCATCGCCGGGTTGTGCCACGAACCGCTCGATTGGCCGTTGTTCCTGCGCTTGGTGGCCCGCCACCGCGTCGCTCCCCTCGTCTGGCAGAGTTTGAAGGGCACGGGTGACCCCTCGATTCCCGATCAGGTGCGCAGCGAACTGGGCCTGAGGGTGAAAAGGAACACGCTGAAGGCGCTCCAGCAGGCGGCCGAGCTCGTTCGGCTGTTGCGGCGGTTTGAAGAGGCCAGCGTCCGGGTCCTGCCCTTGAAAGGGCCGGTACTGGCGATGCAAGCTTATGAGGCGCTGAATCTACGTCACGCGGGCGATCTGGACCTGCTGGTGGATCCTGCCTCCGTCTGGGATGCCGACCGGAGCTTGAAGGACGAGGGCTATCTCCGAACGGCTCCCGACTATCCATTGAGCCCTGGACAGGCAGCGGCGTTCATGAAGATCCGCAAGGACTTCAGCTACGCCCACCCCGAAAGCGGCATCCGCGTCGAGCTGCACTGGCGCTGGAGTCAGAATGCGTATCTGTTGCCGCTCAGTCTGGATGAGCTCTGGCCCAAGCGGGATTTCGTCAAGCTCGGGAGCGATCGTGTAGCGGCGATGCCGCGCCAGGAGCTCTTACTGTATCTGTGCGCCCACGGGGCGCACACCGGATGGTTTCGCCTGAAGTGGTTGTGCGACGTCGCTGAGCTGGCCGGTGACGACGGCGGAATCGACATACCAGAGTTGATCGCTCGCGCCCATGACGTCGGTGTTACCCGGATGCTCGTCCAAGGACTGCTCTTGGCTCACCAAGTGCTCGATACGCCATTGCCTGAAGGGCTCTCTGCCGGGATGCGTCAGGTCCGAACTGTGCAGAGTCTGGTGCACCTGGCAATCCAGGCCCTGCTACAAGATGAGCGCTACTGGAGCACCGACGATACGCCTGTCTCGTTCATGCCGACACAAGCCCGATACCGGCTCAAGCTACGTGAGGATTTTCGCTACAAATGGCACAACGTCTATTTCCACACGCTCTGGACGGACCACTGCCGTCGAATTCGCTTACCGAAACGGCTTTTTCCACTCTATTTCGTTTTGGCACTGTTCCCTTGGATGGGCTCGCTTCTCAGGCGACAACAGCCTGCTGCCAAGAATCCATGATCCACGCGAGTCGACGAGGACTTGGCACGAACCGTCGCCTAGCCGCTCGCGCGCAGGCAGTGCTCACGCAATCTCGTCTGGGCGCGTGATACTGTCCTCCCGCCTCACCTTTGATCGATGCTTGCCCTCGTCGAACCCTTCGCGATCGGATCACTGCCGGATCGGCCGAATCTCGGCTGTTCCATGCTGCTGGCCACCTGCGGCGCCCGCGGACAGGAGGTGAGACTCGTTCGTGGTCAGTCCCGCTAGCTACGCGACCTGCTGCTCGAGGATCAGCAGGAATTCATCGAACTGGTGACCGGTCTGGACGACCGAGCGCAGGACACCCTGCAGTTGACTGCTCTGCAGAATCGGATCGATGAGTTGGGAGAGGACGAATTTGTAGTCTGGATGTCCGATCTCTACGACAAGTTCTTCACCAATCGAACACCTCGCGTCTATCTGGACTCGCTGCAGTTGAGCGAGTTGGTGGAGTTCTCGAAAGCGGCGATGCGCCTCTACACGCATGCCTGCTTCTACCAGCCGGAGAGGTCCTGCTCCATCGTCGATCGGTACATTGGAGAGATACGAGCGATCGACCCCGACTACGTCGGCTTCTCGCTCGATCGAATGCCAAACCCGATCCTGCGCCTCGTGATCGAGAAGACCCGCCAGGAGTTCGATGTTCCGATCATCTTCGGTGGCTGGATCACGCCGTTGCTGACGGAAGAGAAGAAGCAGAACCTGCTCTCGGCCTCGCCGCGAGATTGTCTGGTCGCGGGTCTGGCAGACAACGCCCTGCCGGATCTGATCGAGGTGTTGGAGCGCGACGGAGATCCGCTGGAGGTCCCGAGCGTCTTCCAGCTACGCGACGGGCGGATCGAAGGTCGGCCGGCCGATCACCAGGCAACGATGGACGAGCTGCCCTTTCCCGACTTCTCGCAATACGACATGAACGCCTTTGCTGGGCCGACTCTCGTGCTGCCGATGCTGACGGCGCGCGGATGCTCGTGGCGAAAATGCACCTTCTGCGCCCATATAGCCATCTACCAGGGGTCGTATCAGCGCGAGGATCTGAGCCGCGTCGTCGACACGATCGAGCATCTGCGCGAGCGCTACGGTTGCCGACAGGTGGTGTTTCACGACGAGGAGCTGCCGGCCAAGCGCGCTTCTCAGCTGAGCGACGAGATTCTGGAGCACGGCCTCGAGGAGGTCTATCTCTACACCTACGCCCGGCTGGTCAAGCAGTTCGAGAATCCGGAGCTTTTCGACAAGCTGTACCGAGCCGGTTTCCGAATCCTGGTTTGGGGCATGGAGTCCGGCAGTCAGCGGGTGCTGGACCTGATGCTCAAAGGTACGGAGCCCCGGCAGATGGGTCGGATCCTCGAGCTCGCTGCCGATCGAGGTATCGGTAATCTCTGCTTCATCATGTTCGGTTTTCCGGGAGAGACCGAGGCGGAGGCCCAGGAGACAGCCGACTTCCTGGAGGAGTACGCTCGGTCGATCGCTTTTGCCATGCATGGTGTCTTCGAGATGGAGGCAGGGACGCCCGTGGCCGATGCGCCCGAAAGATTCGGTGTGACGATTTCCGAGAATGGTGATTGGGCCCCGAGCACTGGCATGAGCCGCGAGGAAGCCCAGAGGTTCCACAAGGCATTCATCGGTAAGGAGCGTCTCGGCCTGAACCCGAACTGCAAGGTCAGCTACTTCATCCGCGAGAACATCAGCCGGATGATGCTGTTCGCCTGTTACACGAACGGCATT
>JAUWTE010000372.1 GCA_030609765.1 Acidobacteriota bacterium | reverse complement strand
GGTCCGGCTTCTTCTCGGATTGGAGGCTCCACGCTGTGACGGAGCTCGTCGTCAGAAGGAGGAGGCAAAGTGAAACGACCAGCAGGCGGACTCTCTCGGCTTTGAGTATCGACATCTGGAATCTCCGGGGATCGAGCCCGCATTTCTCACTACCCTCCTGCTGCGGGCGCGGGGAGGCTCGAGTTGAAGTTGTTGGTCAGTCGTTGACCCTCTGTAAGCAGGTATAGGTGAACTCCTGTTCGTTGCCGCTCGGCGTCAGGTGCAGCTCCCGGGCGCCATGGATCATGCGCAGGCCCGGGCCAAGCTCGGCAAGAAGATTCTCCGGCGAGTAGCGGACCACGTCGAGACCACTGCAGCGGGGTGGAGCGTCGGGACCAAAGGTAGCAACAATGGCGTGGCCACCCGGTTTCAGCGCCGACTTCATCATCGCCGCGTAGCGCTCGCGACTCTCCTTGTGGGTCAGGAAGTGGAAGACGGCCCGATCGTGCCAGACGTCGAAGCGTGCACCCGACAGTTCGACCTCCCTGACGTCAGCTTCGATCCAACTCACATTCTCCGCGCGCTCGCCCAGCCGTTCTCTCACACCATCGAGCGCAGACGCAGCGATATCCAACACGGTGATGTCGGTGAAGCCGGCATCCAATAGGTCGTCGACAAGGGTTGAGATACCGCCGCCGACATCGATGATCGCACCATCCGTAGCGACTCCGGTGAGCTGCAAAAGCGCCAGCGACATCTCGAGTCGGGGCTGATACCACGACACCTCGCCGCTCTTCTTGGCGAGAAAGATCCGTTCCCAGTGAGATTTTCGATCTGCTTGGGCCTCCTCACTCATTCGCTCTGCTCCTCCGGAAGCTCATTTCCTGACCCTCCTCCTACTGCAAGCCAATTGCCACGGCGATGACGATGGCGAACGCCCCGAGACCAAGGAGGGCCAGGAGCCAGCGCGCCGTAACCTTGAACCACTCGTCGTATCCAACCCCCGCCGCCACCAAAATCGCCATGATCGAGCCGTTCGTCGGCGTGATTGCATCACACAGGCCGGCGCCGTACTGGTAGGCGAGAACGGCGACTTGCCTCGACAGCCCGAGCAAATCAGAAAGGGGCACGAGCACCGGCATCGTCAGCACAGCTTGACCGCTGACGCTAGAGACCGGGACGTGAATGCCGACGTGCGCTACGAGCATGCCGAGAGCCGACAGCGTAGTGGGCAGGCCCTCGAGCGGCGTGAACAGCGCGTGCACCAGCGTGTCGACGACCCGGCCCTGCTCGAGAACCACGAAGATGGTGCGGGCGATGCCGATCAGCAGGGCCGGCAAGGCCATGGAGCGGAAACCTTCCACATATCCTTCCGCCGTACCCTGCCACCCCAACCCACCGACGAGCCCGGCGGCCACCCCCATGATGAAGAACAGCGCCCCCATCTGCGGGAATCCCCAACCCAAACCCAACAGCCCATACGCCAGAATGGCGAACGTGACGAGCACCATCGACAGGATGGTGCCGTGGCGCGGGCCGAGGGCGACGCCGGATGTCGGCTCCTCGCCCGGTCCAGAATCATCGTCTCCGTCGAGTGCAGCTGCCGCTTCCGGTGCCGACCTCGTCCGCATCGCGTGGCGCGTCGTCATCCACAGCCAGAAGGCCACCGCGATGATGAGGAAAACGAGGCGGAAGGCCCATCCCGACAGCAGCGGCAGCTCCGCCATTCCCTGGGCGATGCCCACCTGGAACGGGTTGATCGGACTGAAGGACGATGCCACCAGCGCCGCCCCACCGCTCATCGCCACCGCCGTCACCCGGGTGAACCCGAGACGCCTGGTGAGGAGCAGGAGTACGGGCAACATCGGGACGATTTCCTCCTGCATGTTCTCGAGCGCGCCGGCGGAGGCAAACAGAATGCCGACAACCGGGATGATCAAAACGTCGCGCTTTCGCAGACGATGCAGGAGCCACTCAACCAGACGCTTCAGCGTCCCGGCCCTGTCGACAACCGCGAAGGCCCCGCCAATCAGAAAGACCAAGACGATGACGTCGGCGGCGTTGATGACGCCCGCAGTGATGGCGGCGATGGCCTCGAAGAAGTTGACCGGGCTGGGCTCGGTCTCCTGGAAGGTGCCCGCCACCACCACGTCCCTGCCTGTGGCTGGGTCATGCTGCCTGTCGTACTGGCCCGCGGGCACCAGGTAGGTCGCCACGGAGGCCAGCAGAACGCAGGCAACCAGAAGAACCAGTGGATGCGGAAAGCGAGATCGCGCCATGGCGGGAACCTTAGCGCTCCATGCCCTCCTTGCCCAGGCTGACGAGCTCGTCGCGAAAGTCTCGCCAGACGGATTCGGCCTCGCGCGCCGCACAGCTCGAGAAGAAGGTCATGTGGGTGTCGGCGTCGATCCAGCTGATCTGCAGGGTATTGAAGATGCCGTTGCCGCCGGCGTGAGCGAGCGCCCGACCACCCACGCTGGGTGACTGTCCGGCATCATAGCCGTAGTACTTCTCGAGAGCCGTGGGACCGAGGATCTTGCCGTCGAACAGCGCCTCGTACCAACGCCCCATCTCCTCGGCGGTCGAGAGCATGCCGCCGTTGCCACGCAGGTTCCATCCAGGGCCGTCCTCGGCCCAGGGATGATCGATGGGCGTGCCCCAACGCTCGCCGTCGCGGCGATAGCCCACGGCCAGCTCACCTCGGGTCCAGCCAGGCAGGACGTAGCCGAGCCGGTGAACGCCCGCCGGCTCCAGCACCTCGTCGCGGATGAACTCCTCGTAGGCCTGACCGCTCACCTCCTCGATGATGATCGCCAGCAGGCTGTAGCCCGAGTTCGAGTACTCCTCCCGCTCGCCCGGCGCCGCGATGAGGGGTGCGTTCATGATCTTGTCGAGTATCCATTCGCGCGACACCACCTGATAATCGCCGCCGAAGACATCACGCATGCCGGCCGTGTGCGTCAGGACCTGCATCAAGGTGATGTCGCGCTTGTCGGCGGGAGCATCGGGGAAAAAGCGGGCCAGCGTGTCGGAGGTGGACAACTTCCCCAGCTCTTCGAGCTTCAGGATGCCCGCGCCTGTGATTGGCTTCACCAACGATCCGATGTCGAAGCCTGTGTCGATGGTCATCTCGCGGCCGGAATCGGCATCAGCCCAGCCGTAGGCCTTGTGCATCAGCACCTGGTCGTGGCCGCGGATCAGGATCGTGCCACAGAGACCCTCCTCCGCCGCGGCGCTCAGCACGGCGTCGATGGTCTCGATGCGTACATCGGAGGCGACGACTTCGACCGACTGAGTGAGCTCGGCGGGCTGAGCAGAGAGACTCCCGAAGCACATGGACGCCACGAGCAACAACGCGGCTGAACAGATTATCGATGATCTCGTTGGCCCGTTCATTTCGCCCCCTTCTCGATGTAGTCCTTCAGCGCCGCATGGTCCTTATCGATGGCTTTCTTCATGGCACCGAAGAACAGCTTGCCCATGACCTTGGCCATGAAGCCCGGAATGTTGATCTCGCCCGTCATCTGCATCAGCGTGCCTCCCTGGTCGGAATGCAGCTCGTAGTCGAAGAGGAACTCTCCTTTGCCGGTGCTGCCCTTCGCACCGTCGACGCGCAGGCTCAGGCGGCCGGGCGGATCGTAGGCCGTGACCTCGAAGACCTCGCTGGCTGCCTTGCCGAACATCTTGCGGGTCTCTTTCCACTCGGTGCCGACACCGAAATTGCCCTCGGTGAGCTTTTCGACAGCGATGAAATTGGGCATCCAGTGTTGCCAGCCCTCCAGGTCGGTGATCGCCTCGAGAACTCGCTCAGGCGTGGCCTTGATGCGGGTTTCAGTGGAGAAGTTCATACGCTTGGTTCGCTCCTTGTTCGGGGGAGTCTCTTCGACACCGATGCTCTGACTCTTCTGCTCCGATCCTCGGACCCCACAATTCTGCGGCTCGAGCGCTGCAACTCTGCGGATCGGACTCGCGGGGCCAAGAGCCTAGCACGGCTCCCAGCAAGGGCGACCGGCGTGGAAGCGAGATCGAATCGGGTGTAGGTTTGGATCGCTGCCATCGATTCGTGGCGGGCCTCTGGGCCGGCCACCCGACATCCGGTCCACCCCATGCCTGGATCTCTCAACGGATCCAGGCAAGAACAAGGAGGATGCACCGTCATGGCCACTCGCAAGAGGCTTTCCGCCTACCCCCTGGTTGTTTCTGTTCTCGCAATCGC
>JAUWTE010000536.1 GCA_030609765.1 Acidobacteriota bacterium | reverse complement strand
CGACTCGTCGGTAGACAGCACTAGCCCGAACCCCTCAAAGGGCTGATCAAGCGGAACCCAGAGGATGCGCGTTTCCGCGCACACCGACACCCCATCAGAGAGTGCGAAGAGATGTGCGGATACAAGGCGCGCGCAGCGAGGGGACCGCAGGCGTACCTTTAGGTACGCTGAGGACACCGAGCAAGCGCAACGCAGTAGACGTGCGTCTCTTCGCGCTCTCTAGAAGCGAAAGCCGGCGCCGATGGTCCACATCGCATTAGTACTCAGCGAATCAACATCGAGGCCTACGAGCTGCCCACGGTCCAGGCCCAGGAGCCCGAAGTCAGCGCGCAACCCGCGGACGTCGGCACGCACGAAGAAACGATCCTCGATGATCGGCACCTCGATGCCACCGCCGAAGAGGAGCCCGAGGGCCGCGCTGTCGCTGTCCTCCCTGTCGCCGCTGACAAAAACGCCTGCCAATCCGAAGTTCAGGAAAGCCCTCATCCAGCGGCCGCTCGCGGCTTCGAAAATCACGCTACCCGACATGTAGGACATGCTGAGGTCGGCGTAGGGAACCGTCGTGAGATCCCCTCCTCCCGGACTCGTGAGGATGGCGTTTACGCCCGGCGAGCCCCTGCCGAATTCACCCTCGGCTCCCAGGCGCCACCAGAGCATGCGACTCACGCGGAATCCCCACATCGCGGAGCTGCCGGTCTTGAAGGTGGTGTTGAAGAAGGGATTCTCGACCGTGCCGACGGGGTTACCCGCCGACATGTTGCCGCCGAATCCGCTGGCCGACCATAATCGCGTCTCTTGCTCGGCCGTCTCCTCCTCGCCCTCGGACTGAGCAGCGACCTCAGCCTGCCGGACTTCCTCGACCTCTTCTTGCGCCTGCTGAGCCCATGCTGGGGATGCAACGACCAGTCCCACGACCAGCAGCGCCGCAACGATCAACCGGGATACGGTGCTCATTGGACCTCCAGATTGACGCCGCCGGCCTCTGTGCCGGCAACAACGTCTACATAGCGCTCCAGGAACGCGGGTCGGAAGCTACTGTTCACGAGATCACTCATCGTCGTGAAGATGCCCCCTAGCGAGCTCGCATCTGCGGGCGGCTTCAAGGGCTCGACACGCATGACGTAGCGGCCCGGGGGTAAACCGCCGACCGTATAGGTACCATCGGGCAAGGTAACAGCACCCACCAGCACCTGATCGACCGGCTCGAAGACCACGACGTGGGCACCGAACACCGGCACGCCCGACTGTGTTGTGATCCGGCCGGAAATCGACCCACGGCCGCTGCCGCTCGAGTAGATCGCCGCGACCGCGGCCATATCATCTTCGCTGAGCGAGCGCGCCACCTGGGTGGGCCCCCTCGGCACGGGGAACATGACGGCGCTATCGTCGTCAACCCGCTGTTGCCCGCCCGTGAACGTCATCTCGCCGATCGGCGAGCTGTCCAAGCCGAGTAGGTGGCCGAGCTCACGCAAGAGAGCGGTTTCGAGATCGAGGCCGACGTTGCCGCCATCCGTGTTGAAGGTGTAGCGGCGGTTGTTGACCAGGATATCCGCCTCGCGAATAACGCCCTCGTCATCGATGAGCAGGAAGCTCTGCATGATGGCACCCGACAGGTCGAGATCGGGCGAGGTCGAAAACTCGATCGCGTTGATGCCGTCGATGACGCCGGCTTGCACGTCACCTTCGCCGCCGTAGCGTAGACGCGCCGTGCTGCCGTCGACAGATGACCAGGTGTTGAGTGCCGACCGCAACGCCTCCACGTCGGCATCTCCGCTGATGTCCGGGCTGAGCCCTTCGCTGGCCACTACGGATACGGGAAAATCTGACTGTCGCCAGTGCGCGATCACGGCCTCTCCATCCGAGAAGCTCACCGTCAGCGGCACGTATGCGGAAACGGGTGCAGCGATGACACAGAGCACAAGAATCAAACCCAGCGACAGACGGTTATTCAGTAGCCGTGCTTTCATCGGCCACCTCCCGTGACGTTGCCGAGCAACTCGAAAATCCGCCTCGGCCCGCCATCGACGGCATAGGGCCCTGCCTCGAGTGCTAACAGATGGGCGCCGTTCGCATTGCTGGGCCGTACGAGCGACCTCTTGACCCTCGCTATGGATCCGGCATCCTGCGTCAGATGTGTCTTGTCTATGCCGCCGGCGTCCTGCTCGCTCTCATCCAGGAGCCAGACTCCCTGAAACATGCCCACCGGGCGCCAAGCGTCGCCGCTACGATAGAGAAATACCAGCACTTGTTGGCCGGGAGAAAACCGTGCCT
>JAUWTE010000048.1 GCA_030609765.1 Acidobacteriota bacterium | reverse complement strand
TCGGCAGACGGGCCCAGAAGAGGAAATGGGTGTCGTTTTCCTCCCCCTCCTTGCGATGCAACGTCGGCCGGAACTCATGCCAGGCGGGGCCGTCGATCCAGCGGAACTTGTCCTCGTACTCGATCCAATCGCTGAAGTCCTTGGTCCATTTCGCCACACAGACGAGGTAGCCGATTACAGTTATCGCCGTGGGTGCGCAGACGGCGGCCGCGTAGAGCGCCGCCCATGAGATCCTCTCGGCGGCCGACAGGTCGGTCCAGTAGCGCATGATCACAAGGTCCCCCTTGGGATCGGCGAACTCGGGTACGAGGGGACGGATTCCTGTCAGTCCGGCCACTGCCCCGTTCATGCTGCCGGACATTCCCTTCACCATGTTGACCAGGTCCATCAGGCCGTTGAGGCTGAAGAGATTGTCGAAGTTGAGCCCCGGCAAGACGCCCATCACCGGCCGTGCGATGAGATGCTCTTGGTTGAGTGTGGTCCAGTTATCAGCACCCACCAGGGTCTTCACGTTCCTTTCGGTAACGTCGTATGCGGCCTGTCGCGCCTCGACCTCGTAGTAGTAATTGGCCGCTTTCATCGACACCCTGAGGGCGTCGAAGATCTTGTGCATGTTCTTGAAGGCATCGTCCTCATCACCTGTCCACAGAGTGACGTTCGGAGTCTTCGCCGGAATGAGTCGTAGCGCCGTCGACAGCAGCGGCACCCGGTGATTGCGGTAGCCGCTGACGCGGCTGCGTACCGAAAAAACGTTGAAGGTGCGTAGCGATAGCGCGTTGAGCCGTGTCATCAAGTTGAGGCCACGCGCCTGAACGGAAGAGCCGGTCAGCGCACCCATGTCCGCAATGAACTGCACCTGGTGCCGGCGCACCGCCGCCTGGCCGATGTTCACCGTCAGGGTCAGGAATAGCAGGAGAGTGAACAACCCCAGTGCGAAAAGGACGGTGAGCTGGCCGCGCTGGTCCCGGCGGAAATCATGCATGCACTGGGCTGGATAGCTCATGAAGACCCCCACCCCGGCGGAAGGCACCATGGGAGCAGAGGGTCGTCAGGACATTTGGGTTGCCCGGTCCCACCACACCCTTCGTTGTCGTAGCAGGCCGGCTCGCCTGGAGCCCCACATCCGACCTTCTTTACCCCCAGCGTCGGCTCGAGTTGAATCGGCACCCATATCTTCACGGCCACCGCACGCTTCATGGGCAAGTTCAACGAGCTGGCCGCCGCGGCCGCGATGCCCTCGAAACGCCGGCCTCCGGTTCCGAGCTCGTCGGTAATCAGGTGGGCCGCCCCCGGAATGAGCAGCGGGATCCAGGCGTAAAAATAGATTCCGTTCTGACACGCGTCGGCATTCAGCGTCACCGCCATGAACTCGGCCATGGGTGTGTCGTCCCGGTTTTCTCGGTAGGCGGTGGAAACCGCATTGATGGCATCGTCGATGTCGGGATCGACCATCAGCGACCAATAGCGCGCCACCTCGAAGCAGAAGCCATTGAGCTCGTGCTTGTGGACGGCAATCAGCCCTATCTGAATGACCGAGAAGAAGGCGACGAAGAAGAAGAGGATCAGGAGGGAGAACTCGACCGTCGTCTGACCGCTGACGTCCTTCCTGATCACGCTTCTCCTCCCTTGCCAGCTGGCCGTAACCGTCGCTGCCCCCCTGGTGCCGACAAGGCCTAGGATGGCCCGTTGGTGAAATCCTCGACGATGCGTCGAATCAGCTCCCTGAACAGCCATTCCAAGCCGGTCAAGATCAGGAGAGCCAGCGGCACGCTGATCAGGCTCAGGATCAACGCATACTCGAGAGTTGACTGGCCGACCTCCGACGACCGTACCGAGCGGCACCAGCGCTCGCCGACGCCCGCCTTGAACATCCTCCAGCGGGCATCGGTGAGCACAGCGGCACGGTAGGCACTTGCCCCGAGATGCTGATACCAGGATCTGACGACGATCACGATTCCCTTGTCGTGTGCCGAGCTCGACTAGGTTCCGGGCTGGCTCTGGGCCTGGCCGAACCAGTTAGCGATCGTATCCGTCGCCCACTGGACGACATTGCCAATCTGCTCGCGCAGCAACCAGAGAAGGCCGAGGATCACCACGACAACGAGAGCGATGATCAGAACGTACTCGAGGGTCCCCTGACCCTTCTCGCGACGAAGCCCGAGCGAATCGATCGAACCTGACACGAGACGACGAATCCAACGCATAGCCACGCCTCCTTTTCGATTGTGTCCTTCACACCGCAGGGCCGGCAATTGCGGCCACAGTGGCGGCGAACCAATCGACTAACAGTTGCGTCGTTTGCCGTTCCAGGAAAATGAAGACAAAGAGAAAGAAAGCGACCAGCAGCGCGTACTCGAGCGTAGATTGCCCGGCCTCCTCATTCTTGAGGCGGCAGGCTCCAGAGGTGCCCTTGTGGTCCCCGCACCCTGGCAATTCCCTACGCACCGTTGAACCTCCCTGGAGCCTAACTCGCTCGCAAAGCTGTGTTTCGCCCAGGTGGACGCTACACGCGGTCCAACTCGAGTGTCAAGGCTTCACTATCAAGGGCAAAACAGCGCACCACGATCGCGGTGATGTTGTCGCCCCCGTCGCGCTCGCACGCTGTATCTACAAGACTGCGAGCAGCATCCTCGGCATTTGCTTCGGCCTGTACCAGACGAACGATGTCATTGGCCTCGAGCCCACGCTCCAGGCCGTCGGAGACCAAAACGTAGGTGTCGTCAGGCTGCACATCGACCGTCATCGTGTCGAAGGTGACATCCGCCATGAAGCCAAGCACACGGCTGAGGACGTGCCGGCTCGGGTGCACCCGCGCCTCCTCCTCGGTCAACGAACCCTCTCGCACCTGCTCGGCTACCAGAGAATGATCGTCGGTAATCTGCACCGGCTCCCCGTCCCGCAAGCGCCAGGCGCGGCTGTCCCCGACGTGAGCGAGGAACGTGCCATGGTTCGCGAACAGCATGGCGGTGAGCGTGGTGCCCATCCCCTGGAACTGTGGATTGCGTGCGGCGTCGTTGAGGATCAGAACGTTGGCGGTCTCGAAGGCCTCGTAAAGAAGGTCCTCTCCGGGCTTGACGCCTTGTTCCTGGGCCTGCCTGACGTATTCGTGCAGGGCTTCTACCGCGATGTTGCTGGCCCGGTCGCCACCACGGTGCCCACCCATGCCATCGGCAACGCTCAGCAGCGCCGGTGTGGTGCTGACCTTCGCGGCGTCCTCATTGCGCTGTCGTGCACGGCCGACGTCGGTGTGCACACCGACATCGAGCTTCCACGACGGCGCCCAAGGGTCTCCCTTCATCTTTCCGGCCTCTGTAGGATGCGTTGCAGGATGCTGCGCTGCTGGTACGGTATCAGAGCGACGCGCCGCGGAAAAACTACTGGAGTCCCGACATGAGCGCCTTCCGAATCATCCCATGTCTCGCCGCCGCGTGCCTCTGCTGCGCGCTGGCATCATGCTCGAGTCCTGAAGAACCCGCTTCGACATCTCCGGAGACGGTTCCGGCGATCGAGCTCGTACGTCTGCCTGACGGCTTCCAGATGAACCTGTTCGCGCATCAGCTCAACCAGCCGCGTTTCATGGCATGGAGCCCACAGGGAGTTCTTTACGTCACCGAGCCTACCGACGGCGAGGTCGTGGCCCTTGCCGACCGCGACAATGACGGCGTGGCCGACGAGACGATCATTTGGGTTACGGGCTTGAATCGCGTGCATGGGCTGGCGTTCCACGAGGGGTACCTCTACCTGGCTGAGACCGGACGCGTCATCCGCTATCCCTTCGAGGAGGGGGAGCCGGCCGGCGGCGAGCCGGAGGTCATCGTGGCCGATCTCCCGGCTGGCGGGCAGCATTGGACCCGCACTATCGCCTTCGGTCCTGACGGCATGCTCTATGTTGCGGCGGGATCATCCTGTAATGCCTGCGAGGAAGAAGATGCCCGCCGCGCTGCCGTGACGCGCTATACGGCCACTGGCGAGGAGGAGACGGTCTTTGCCAGTGGGCTTCGCAACAGCGTGGGAATCGCTTTTCACCCCATCACCGGAGAGCTCTGGGCCACAGACAACGGCCGCGACTGGCTCGGCGACGACCTACCCCCGGAAGAGGTGAACATCCTGCGCCAGGGTCAGTTCTATGGCTGGCCCTATGCCTACGGTGAGAAGGTGCCCGATCCCGAGCTTGGCGGTGCGGCCCCTGAGAAGGTTGCTGCGAGCGTGCCACCACTGGTCAGTCTGCAAGCGCACAGCGCTCCACTGGGTTTGACCTTCTACAGCGGCGACACCTTCCCCGTCGAGTACCATGGTGACCTGTTCATCGCTCAGCACGGGTCCTGGAATCGCTCAAGTCCCGTCGGTTACCAAGTGCTCCACATCGATCTCGAGGGTGAGGACAAATCGGTGCCTGCCGATCGGCGACCGTTCGCCTCCGGCTTTCTCCGGCCCGAAGGTGCCTGGGCCCGGCCGGTGGACCTGTCGGTGGGACCCGACGGTGCCCTCTACATCACTGACGACCGCAACGGAACAATCTATCGCATCTCCTACGGAGAGGAAGGAAGCAGATGAGGTCTAGGCTTTCGAATCGTACGCTTTGCAGTCTGCTGGCCATTCTCGTCGTGGCTCCATTGACCTGGGGCTGTGGCATCGGCACGTCGCCGAGTGACGGCGGTGCCACCACCATCAGCTCGGAGGAGCTCGCCACCTACACGCGCGAGCTATCCGACGACAGGTTCCAGGGTCGCGGCCCCGCGGGCCCGGGCGAACCCCCGACCCTCGAGTACATCGAGGCCGCCTACGAGCGCATTGGGCTGGTACCCGTTGGCGACCCCTCGGACGACCCCGAGGGTGCCCCTACCTACCTGCAGGCTGTGGAGATGGTGGGAATCACCGCCGACCCCGCGACCGCGACGCTGGAGCTCACCGGCGGCTCCGCGAGCCTGCCGACCCTACAGTACGGCTCCGACTTCGTCACCTGGACCGCCAGCGGAACGGAATCGCTCGATATCGAGGGTGATCTGGTCTTTGTCGGTTACGGCACCGTCGCTCCCGAGGAGAATTGGGACGACTACAAGGGCCAGGACATGACCGGCAAGGTCCTCGTGATGCTGGTAGGTGATCCCCCTCTCGAAGATGTCGAGCGCTTTGGCGGACCTGCGATGACCTACTACGGGCGCTGGACCTACAAGTACGAGGAGGCAGCCCGCCAGGGAGCCGCGGGCGCCATCCTGGTGCATGCCACGGACGCGGCCGGATACGGCTGGAACGTCGTGGAGTCCTCCTGGTCGGGCGAGCAGATGTCGCTACCGTCGCCGGAAGGGGCCCTGCCACCGACGCCACTGCAAGGCTGGATCACCTGGGACCGGGGAACCGAGCTCTTCGCCGCCGCGGGCTTCGACCTCGACGAGCTCAGCGCTGCTGCCGTGAGCGAGGACTTCGAGCCGGTGGAGTTGGGCGTGCTCGCCAGCGCCCACATCGATAGCACGCTGAGGCACACCTCTTCGAATAACCTGGTCGGGGCGATCGAGGGAAGCGACCCAGAGGTCTCCGACGAGTACATCCTGTTTGCGGCACATTGGGATCATCTCGGTGTCGGCTCCCCGATCGATGGCGACGGCATCTACAACGGGGCTCTCGACAACGCCAGCGGCGTCGGCGCCATTCTGGAGATTGCCGAGGCCTTCGCCACGATGGAGCCGAGGGCGCGTCGCTCCATCCTGTTCATTGCGACAACGGCCGAGGAACAGGGCCTGCTGGGGTCGGCCTACTATGCCGCGAACCCCATCGTTCCCCTGGAAAAAACGCTCGCTCTCATCAACGTCGACGGCCTCAACACCTGGGGCCCCACCGAGGATGTCCTGATTGTCGGTTTCGGCAACTCGACCTTGGACGACACGCTTACGGAGGTGCTCGCCGCCGATAGCAGAACAGTAGCCCCGGACGATGAGCCCGAAAAAGGCTACTTCTATCGCGCCGACCAGTTTCCCTTCGCCAAGGTCGGAGTACCGGTCTTATACACCGGCACCGGCACAAAGTTCATCGGCAAGCCCGCGGACTTCGCCGACGAGATCCGTCAGACGTATACCCAGGTCCACTATCACCAGCCGAGCGACGAGTTCGATCCGTTGTGGGACTTCAGCGGTGCCGAGCAGGACGTGCGGGCACTCTACGAAGTCGCGCTGATCCTGGCCCAGGGCGACACGTGGCCCGAATGGAAGCCCGGCACCGAGTTCAAGGCAGCTCGCGAGGAAATGCTCGGCGGCCACTAGCAATCCGCAACAGGCCTCTCGGGGTGCCCCGGCGGGCACCCTGCTGGCCGGGCTACTCCCACTCGGTGTGGAAGCTGCCGTCGCGGTCGATGCGCTCGTAGGTGTGTGCGCCGAAGTCGTCGCGCATGGCCTGCAGCAGGTTGGCCGGCAGGCGCTCGCGCCTGTAGCTGTCCAGATAAGCCAGTGCGGCGCTCAGTGCGGGCACCGGCACTCCGAAGGCCAGGGCCGCGTTGACGGCGGCACGCCAATTGCCCTGCCGTCGCGCCACGGCACTCCGCAGCTCTTCGCTGACCAGGAGGTTGGGCAGGTCCGGCTGGCTCAGGAAGGCAGAGCGGATGGGTTCCAACAATGCAGCGCGGATGATGCAGCCGCCCCGCCATATTCTCGCCACCTCCGCCAGGTCCAGCCCGTAGCCGAACTCCTGGGAGGCTACCCGCATGAGCGCGAACCCCTGTGCGTAGGTGCTAATCCATGCCGCGTATACGGCCTCACGTACTTGTGCCACGGCGTCGTCCCGATCTCCTGGGGAGGCCAGGTACTCTTCCTTCCACATGGGTGCCGCAGCTACTCTTTCTTCCTTGATCGCCGAAATCAGCCTCGCGTTGACTCCCGCGCTGATGACCGGCACCGGCACGCCGAGCTCCAGTGCCGTGATCACGGTCCACTTGCCGGTTCCCTTCTGACCCGCACGATCGAGAATCATCTCGGCGAGGGGCAGGCCCGTGCCCTGGTCGTCCGGAAAATCGACGACCCGCGCTGCCACCTCCATGAGAAATGAATCGAGCTCGCCGGCGTTCCATTCGCTGAACACGCGTCGCAGATCGGCGGATGACAGCCCATAGCCATGCCTGAGGAGGTCGTAGGACTCGGCGATGAGCTGCATGAGCCCATACTCGATTCCGTTGTGCACCATCTTGACGAAATGCCCGGCCCCCCCGGGTCCGAGGTGGGTGACGCAGGGGCCGCTATCGACCTGTGCCGCGATTCTGCTTAGCATCGGTTGCAGAATCTCGTAGGACTCCTTCTCGCCACCGGGCATGAGACTCGGGCCATTGAGAGCCCCCTCCTCGCCTCCTGAGACACCCATGCCGACGTAGCGCAGCCCGCGCTCAGCGAGCGCAGCCTGACGCCGATCGGTGTCACGAAACAGCGTGTTGCCACCGTCGATCACCAGGTCTCCGGGCTCCAGGTGAGGCACGAGCTCGTCGAGAACGGCGTCGACCACCGCGCCGGCCTTGACCATCAGGAGAATGCGACGTGGACGCTGCAAAGTAGCAGCGAGCTCTGCCATCGAGTCGGCTCCGATAATGTTTTTGCCTGCCGCTCGCTGTTCGAGGTACTCGCTCGTGATCTCGGGATGGCGGTTGTAGACGGCAACCGAGAATCCGTTGCGCTCGATGTTCAGAGCCAGGCTCTGCCCCATCACCCCGAGGCCAATCACTCCGAATTCCCGCGTCATGTTCCCCCCCATGTTTCCGCCTCTCCTCAGGCCTCTGCCGAAGCCGTCTCCGACTCAGACTCCGTGCGACCGTGCCATGCCTTGCGTATGGCTGCCTGCAGATCCATCACCAGCGAAAAAACCGACGGTACCAGCAGTAGCGTGAAGAAGGTCGAAACCAGCAGTCCACCAACCACGACACTTCCCAGGCCGCGGTAAATCTCCGAGCCGGCGCCCTGGAAAAGTACCAAGGGAGCCATGCCCATGACCGATGTCGTCGTGCTCATGAAGATCGGGCGAATGCGATCGGTTACGGCCTCACGGAGTGCCTCACGGTAGTGCAGGCCGCGGTCGCGGATGTAGTTGAGGGTCTGGTGCACGATCAGGATGGCATTGTTGACGACGATGCCGACGAGGATGACGAAGCCCAACATCGCAACGACATCGAGGGCCTGGTACGTGAGGAACGTGTTGACCGCCGCCAGCCCCATGAATCCGCCGACCGTGGCGAAGGGCACTGAAAATAAGATCACGAGCGGGTAGACGAACGACTCGAAGAGCGCAGCCATGAGCAGGTAGGTCACCAGCAGGGCCAGGAGGAAGTTGCCCTGGAGCGCCCGACGCGCCGCGGTCAGCTTGTCGGCAGTGCCGGCGAGGCGGGCATTGTAGGCACCCCCGAGCGAGCCATCGAGCCGCATCGGTTGCAGGACCTGCTGTTCGAGGTTGGCCATCGCCGTTTCCAGCGGAATCTCCTGCGGCGGAATCACCTGGATCGTGATGGCCCGCTGGCGCTCGATGCGATTGATCTGCTGCGGACCGCTGGTGAGCGTCACGCGCCCTACATCGCCGATGCTCACCGAGCGTCCGATCGGCGTGGCGATGATCAAGTTAGCGATGTCCTGGCTGTGCTCAGCGAAGCGCGGCGCCCCGAGCAGCACCAGGTCGATGGCCTCGCCCCGGTACTGGTACTCGCTCACCTTGACACCATCGACAAGGGCGTTGAGGGCGTAACCGACGTCCTGGGCGCTCAGACCCAGCTCCGCGGCGCGCTCACGGTCGACGACCAGGCGCACCTCGGGGTTACCAAGGTCGAGGCTGGGGATGGGTCGAGCCTGCGATCCAGGTACCGCCATCATCGAGCCCATGAAGACCCGGCCACCGAGCTGGATCAACTGTTCGAGCTCGGGACCGGAGATGTCGATGTCGATGGCCCTGCCGGCATCGGCGCCCCGTTGGAAAATCGAGGGTTGCTGCACGACGCCGATGGCGCCCGGAATCTGCGACACGGCGCGCTGAAGTGTCGGTACCATCAGATGAGCCTCGTCGGCGAGGCGACGATCGACCGAGGCACCCATGAACGTCATGTTGCCCATAGCAACGAAGAAAAACTGGTCGATCGGCGGGGCATCGAGAAGCTCGGCCTCGGGCGTGAAAGGCTCGACCTCCCAGTAGGGGCTCAGCTGTCCTTCGACACGCTCTGCGATCGAGGTGTACTCGCTGACGTTGTAGCCGGGCGGCGGCAAGATGATGCCGAAGGCGAAGTTGACGTTGCCGGTGGGCAGGTACTCGGTCGGAGGAATCAGTGACCAGGAAACCAGCACGGCTCCGAGCGTGAGCCCGACGACGAGGATCACCCTCCACTTCATCGATCCCGTGAGCCAATAGATGAAGTTGCCGAAGTCGCGCGTGAAGTAGTGGGCCGTGTGCGCGTGGCCCCACAGGTTGCGCCAGCTCTTGCCGGTCGCCTCTACCTCGACCTCCTCATCTTCATCGTGGCGGCTTCCCGGGACTGCGCTCAGAATGCGCGCCGACAGGGAAGGAATCAGGGTGATCGACACCACCAGCGAAATCAGTACGGCCGCGCTGACCGCCACGGCGATATCGCGGAAGAGCTGTCCCGCCTCTTCTTGCACGAAAAGCACGGGCAGGAATACAGCCACCGTCGTCAGCACCGAGGCGAGAACCGCGCCCCAAACCTCGCTGGCGCCCTCGTAGGCGGCCTGCCGGCGCCGCTTGCCCATCTGCATATGCCGGTAGATGTTCTCGAGCACGACGATCGAGGCATCGACGATCATGCCCACGGCGAAGGCCAGACCTGCCAGGCTGACGACGTTGATGTTGCGCCCCAGCAGCGTCATCGCCAGAAAAGTGCCGATGATGCTCACCGGGATCGCCATGGCGATGACCGTTGTGCTGGAGATGGAGCGCAAGAAGAACAGCAATGTGGCAATGGCCAGCAGGCCGCCGACGAGGATGTTGCGCCGCACGAGAGCGATCGCATCCTCGATGTAGTCGCTCTCGATGAAGGCGATCTCCAACTCCATGCCGCGCTCGGTCAGCGGCCCCGCGTTGAGCGCTGCTATCGCATCGTTCAATCCCTGCGTGACGAACAGTGTGTTGGTGCCCGTCTGACGCACGGCGTTGATGGCCAGGGTCGGTTGCCCGCGCTGCCGCACCGTGTCGCGCGCCTTCTTGTAGCCGAGCTCGACCACAGCAACGTCCTTGACGTAAACCGGGGCTCCGTCTCGCCAGGCGAGAACGACGTTTTCGATATCCTCGGTGCTGCGATACTCGGCGATCGAGCGCACGAGGTAGCACCGCTTGCCCTCGTCGAAATCGCCGGCGCTGACGTCGCGATTTTCCGCATCGAGCACCCGCCCCACCTGGCTCAGCGTCAATCCCCTGCCGGCCAGCGCCTGGGGATCGACGATCACCTGTATTTCTCGTTCGCGCCCGCCCATCACGTTGGCGGAAGCAACCCCGGGGACCCGCTCGAGAGCCGGCTTGATGACGTCGAGGGCAAAATCGCGCTGCAGGCTGATGTCGAGATCACTGTCCTCGATTGGGCTCAGGATCATCCAGGCCATAGCGTCCTCTGCCGCATCGCGTGTGGTGATCACTGGCTTGAGGGCATTCTGTGGATACGACGGCACTTGCTGCAGCTTGTTGTTGACCAGGAGCATGGACGACTCGAGATCCGTGCCTGTCTGGAAGCGCAGAACAACGCGTCCCATCGACTCCATGCTCTCGCTGGTCATCTCGGCCAGCCCCTCGAGGGTCTTGAGCTGTTCCTCTTGTCTCTGGACGATCTCGGTCTCGATTTCCTCCGGAGACGCCCCGGGCCAGATCGTCGTAACCGTCACCTGCGGCGTCTCGACATCGGGGATGAGCTGCACCGGGATACGGAACAGTGACAGCAACCCGAAGAGCACGATCAGCAGAACCCCCACGGTGACGCTGACCGGGGAACGGATGGCGGACTCGACGAGCTTCATCGGGAGCTCGCCTCCCCGACTCGCCCCGCCATGGGCCGGTCGGGATCGGGCATCGGGGGCGGTTCGATTTCAACTTCGGCGGCGATGATCACCAGCATGCCGGATCGCAGATTCTCATTGCCTCGCACGACGATCGTGTCACCGCTGGCTACGGCCCCTTTGATCGCCTGCCAGGCGCCGACCCCGGGACCGATCTCGACCGGAATCTCCTCCACCATGCCCATTGGCGAACCCGCGCCCCGTTCGCCCTCGGATCCTGCCGGAGCCGCAGCGTCACCCTCGGGCGGCATGGGCTGTACCCGCATCACGAACGTGAGACCGCCGCGCAGCACAAGCGCATCCTTGGGCACAAGGACCGTCGGCACTGGATCACCGACCTGCGCCAGCACGCGTGCCACCATACCTCCCTGGATCAGGTTTTCGGGATTCTCCACCGCGATCAACGCCGGAAACGTGCGCGACCCCGGATTCGCCTCCGGAATAATGGCCTTCACTTCACCTTCGAAGGTGCGGCCACGGATGGCGTCGAAGGTCACGGGAACCCGCACTCCGGCCCGTCGTGCCTGATCTGCAGCCGCAACGTAGCGCTCGGGAACCGGCACGGTCACCTCGACCTCAGACAGATCCACTAGCGTCACGACCTGGCCGCCGCGACTGGCCCACTCGCCGACCTCGAGAT
>JAUWTE010000159.1 GCA_030609765.1 Acidobacteriota bacterium | reverse complement strand
GTTCTCGACGACACCGACGATTTCCACCCATGCGGCGTCAGCTTCCGCATTGCCGAGGCGGATGTGCTGGCCGACGGGAGTTTCACCGGGCCAGAAACGGTCGACGGTATCCTGGTTGACCAGCGCCACGGGCACACGATCGGCGGTGTCGTCGGAGGTGAAGCCGCGTCCCCGCACCAGTTTCATCTCCATGACCTCGAAATACGTGGGCTCGGCGACGACCACTCCGGCAAAGGGTTGACGCTCGGGGTCTTCAGCGGGACGACCGAGGATTTCGAATGAGGTCGTACCGCTGCCTTCCACCAGCGGAAGGCGGCTCACCCAAGCCGCAGACTCCACAATCGACAGGCCGCGAACCTCGTCCATGACGTCACGGAAGAACTGCTGCTGCTGTGGCACCTCCGCGTATTCTCCCTCGGGCAAATCCACGCGCATCGTGAGGATGGCGTTTTCGTCATAGCCGAGATCGGTGCGTCGCATCTCGATCATGGATTCGATGAGCAGACCGGCGACGATCATGAGGCCGAGCGCCAGGGCCACCTGCCCGGCAACGAGGAAGCGGCGTCCCTTCATCGCGCCACGCCCGCCGGCAGTTCTGCCACCGGCCTCCTTGAGCGTCTCGACGAGCTGCCCCCGCGATGCCCGCAGCGCCGGGAAGAGAGCAAAAAGCAGCGGTGCCACCAGGGCAACCGAAAGCGTGAACAAGAGCACGTTGCGATCGATACCCAGGTAGCTGACGACAGCGACCATCTCGGCGTTGTCGCGCGACATGAACAGTAGACCAGCGAGTGTCGCTTTCATCACCAGCAGGCCCAGAAGTCCCGCAGTGAGCGACAGCATGGCCCCCTCGGTGAGGAGCTGGCGTACGATGCGAAGCCTGCCGGCTCCGAGCGCCGCTCGCACGGCGATCTCACGGCCCCGCGCCGAGGCTCGAGCCAGCATGAGCGTGGCCACGTTGGAGCAGGCAATCAGCAACACGAACGCCACCGTCACCGACAGCATGGTGAGGATGGTGTTGAACTCGGTGCCCCCCAGGCCCTCGTTGTAGGTGGCCACGTATTCGTGCCAGCCCGCGTTGGTGTCGGGGTACTCCTCACGCAGGCGTGCCACCACCCCGGCGACCTCCGCTCTGGCCTGCTCGAGCGTGGCACCGGGTGCCAGCTTGCCCGTCACCCACAGCATGCGATCATCGCGGCGCGCCAACTCACGATCGAGTACGACCGGGACCCAGACCTCGATCTCGGCCAGACCTCCCATCTCCATCTTCTCGGTCATGACGCCGATCACGGTGGTCGAGTAGCCGTTCAGCTTGATTTTTCGGCCGATGACCTCAGGGTCGCCACCGAACCGCCTCTGCCAGCTACCGTGACTCAAAACCGCCACCCGCTCGGCACCCGGCAGGTCTTCCCCTTCGAGGAAACCTCTACCTAGCACCGGCTGTATGCCCCAAAGGTCGAACAGGTTCGCGGTCGAAGGACCAATGGTGATCCGGGCGGGCTCGTCGGCTCCTGTCAGGATGGCCGGCTCGCGCGTCGTACCGGCTAGGTCTTCGAACGCCGTGATGCCGTCGCGAATATCGAGAAAATCAGGTATCGAGAGATCGCGCCGCTCGATACCCCGTTCCGGGTTCCGTACGAACACGAATCCCAGGGTCTCTCCGTCCCTGATCGGAACCAGGTCGCTGAGGAACATTATGTTCAGAAGACTGAAGATGGCGCAGTTGACGCCTATGGCAATCGCCAGGGTCAGGACCGTGATGACGGTGAAGGTCGGGCTCTGTTTGAGGGTGCGGAAGGCGAATCGAACATCCTGGAGCAGGTCGTTCATGAGTCCATCTCCCTTGCGGGCGTGAAGTCGGTGTTTCAACGCGGCAGGCCCGGGCTCCGGGGAGAGGGATCCGGGAGGCGTGGGTTCGGTTGCGGGATCGGAGGAACGGCGCCGTGCCGGTCTGGAGAGGCCTGGTAGCAGTGAGCGCAACACCTGGCCCCAGTACCAGCGACCTGCTGCGCTCTGCCCGAGGATCGGCAAATGATGTCGCCAGTATTCTTCGGCCAGGTCCCCGGCGAGCGCGTCCCCCTCGTCTGCGGGCGAAAACAGCAGTAGAAGGCGCTCAGCAAGAACAGGCGGCCGCCGCGGGTCTCGCCCTGCGTCGGTCGCCTGCGCTGCGGGAGTGGCCTGGGGCCGCTTGGCTTCGTTTTGCCGTTCCGTGCTGTCCCGCGATATTCTGTACATCGTACAGAATATTACGGAGGCACACTGGCACAGGTTTCAGGAAAGTGCGATCAGACCTTCACGGAGCAAGAATCCGCCTCGGGTCGTCGAAGAGTCCCGGTACTTCGAGTCCGGTCAGCGCGACAGCCAGCTTTCGCCTTTTCATACAACTTACGGTCTGTTATACGGACCTTGTAGTCCTATATTCTATGTTCTCCCCTTCCCCGAGCTCAGAAGGAACCAGGGCCCGTGAACGTACTCCTCATCTACCCCGAGTTCCCGGATACGTTCTGGAGCTTCAAGCACGCCCTGAAGTTCGTCCGCAAGCGATCGGCATTCCCTCCACTGGGCCTGCTCACCGTCGCCGCCATGCTGCCGCCCGACTGGAACGTGCGCCTGGCCGACTTGAATCTCGGCGCCCTCACGAACAACGACTTGGCCTGGGCGGATACCGCTTTCGTTGGAGGAATGAGCATCCAAGGAAGCTCGGCAGAGGAGGTCGTCGCGAGCTGCGCGGATGCAGGCGTCTCGATCGTCGCGGGAGGGCCGCTCTTCACTCTCGATCAGGAGCGCTTCCCACAGGTCGATCATTTCGTCCTCAACGAGGCCGAGCTGACCTTCCCGCGCTTCCTGGCTGACCTGGATCGCGGGCAAGCCAGGCGCATCTATTCGACAACGGAGTTTCCCGACCTCAGCCTGACACCCCTCCCGAGATGGGACCTGATGGACTTGAAAAGCTATGCCTCGATGAGCATCCAATACTCGCGCGGCTGCCCATTCGACTGCGACTTCTGCAACGTCACGTCGCTGCTCGGCCATCGCCCACGCACCAAGAGCGCCGAGCAGATCATCGCCGAGCTCGATGGCCTGTGGCATCAAGGCTGGCGCCGGCCCATCTTTTTTGTCGACGACAACCTGATCGGTCACCGCAGGAAGCTGAAGACCGAGCTGCTCCCCGCGTTGATCGAATGGCAGAAGTCGGGGCGCCGGATTCCGTTCCTGACGGAGGCCTCGATCAATCTTGCCGACGACAAGAAGTTGATGGAGATGATGGGGGAGGCCGGGTTCGACTGTGTCTTCGTCGGCATCGAGACGCCGAGCGACCGGAGCCTGGCCGAGTGCAGCAAGAGCCAGAATACGGACCGTGACATGGTCGCCGACGTGCGCCGTATCCATCGCGCCGGCATACAAGTGCAGGCAGGGTTCATCGTCGGTTTCGACAGCGACACCTCGTCGATCTTTCAGCGACAAATCGATTTCATCCAGAAGAGTGGCATCGTGACCGCGATGGTGGGGATGCTCCAGGCCCCTCCGGGCACCCGGCTCTACGAGCGCCTCAAGCTGGAGGGCCGGCTGCTCGGCGACTCGACCGGAGACAACGTCGACGGCACCACCAACATCATCCCCAAGATGAGTATGGAGACCCTGAGAGAGGGTTACCGCGAGATCCTCGAGCACATCTACTCGCCCAAGCACTACTACAAGCGCGTCAGGACATTCTTGCGCGAATACAAGGCGCCGAAGGTCAAGGCGCCTCTGACGTTCCGGGACGTCATGGCCTTCATCCGCTCGACCTACCGTCTGGGAGTGTTCGGCAAGGAGCGCTTTCGCTACTGGCAACTCATGTTCTGGACCTTGTTCTGCCGACCCCAGCACTTTTCCCTGGCCATCACGCTGGCCATCTATGGCCACCACTTCCGCAAGGTCTGCGAGCTGCACGTGGTCTAGCCGCGCGCCCTTCGAGGCGCAAACAGGCTCATCACACTCCCGGGATGGAATGTAGCCTCCGGCCCCCCGCGAATCGCCGGAAATCTCTGCGGGTATGGCTTAAACTGCTAGCGAAATTCATACCGGCGCGACAGGCCAAGGAAGCGGCCTGCTCGGGCGCCATTTGGCTTTGGCAGGAATGGCCCAAGGAGTAACTGCCCGATGGACATCATTGTCTGCGTGAAACGGGTGCCAGACGTTGCCGAGGCGGAGGTCGATATCGACAGCTCCGGCCGCGGCATCCAGCTCGGCACCCTAGGCTACGTCATCAACGAGTGGGACAACTTCGCCGTGGAGGCGGCGGTGAGCCTAGTGGAGGCTCATGGCGGCAAGGTCACGGCGGTCACCGTCGGAGGTGAGGACGACGAGGATGTCTTGCGCCGCGCCTTGGCGATGGGTGCCGATGAGGCGCTGCACTTGACCGACCCCGTCTTCGAAGGTTCCGACTCCTTCGGCATTGCCGGCATCTTGAGCCAGGCCGTTGCGGATATCCCCTACGACCTCTTGCTCACCGGAGCGGTTTCGGGCGATGTCGGTGGCGGGCGCGTCGGCCCGATGCTCGCTGCCATGGCGGGTATCCCGCACGTTTGCCTCGCTACCGAGCTGAGCGTCGAGGGCAGCACCGCGCGCGTGCGGCATGAGGTCGAGGGTGGCCTCGAGCGTGTCGTCGAGCTGGATTTGCCTGCCCTGGTCACGGTGCAAACGGGCATGAACGAGCCCCGCTACGTTTCCGTCCTCGGTATCCGCAAGGCGGGTCGCAAGCCGCTCCGCACGGCAGGCACGGCAGAGATAGGCCTCGACCCCGACACCGTCGGCCCGGCGGCTGTGCGGGTGAGAATCGATGAGATGTTCTTGCCACCCAGGGGAGAAGGTGCGGAGATTCTCGCAGGCAACGATGAGGACACAGTGGCCGCTCTGGTTGACCGCCTGCGCCAGCAAGGAGGGATCTAGCCATGCGCTTGATATTGGTGCTGGTTGAACACTCCGGCGGCGTGGTTGACGACAGCGCCTTCGAGCTCGCCTCGGCCGCTCGCAAGCTCGGCGAGCCTGGAGAAGGGGTGCGGGTCGGCGCGGTGCTGCTCGGTAACGATGTTTCCGGCATCGCCGAGGGGTTGGGCCGCTGGTTCGATGACATCTACGTATTCGACAGCCCGCGGCTGCAGGTACCCGACGGCGTGGCGGGGGCCGAGTTGCTCGCCGGGCTCATCGAGCAGGAGCAGCCATTTGTAACCTTGATTCCTCATACCAACACCGGGATGGACCTGGCACCGGCGCTGGCGATCAGGGCAGGAGCGCCACTGCTCGCAGACTGCATCACGTTGGAGGCCACCGAGGATGGCATCTCTGCCGTGCGCACCAGATACGGCGGCAAGGTGCACGCCCGTATTAGCGCTGCGGGCACTGGAGGCTTCATGGCGACCTTGCGCCCCGGGTCGTTCGCGGCCACTGAGGCACCAGGGGCCGGCGGCGAGCTACACACCATGGCCGTGCCCGAGGGGCTGGCGCCACAACGCCGCTTCGTCGAGACGATCGCCCCCGAACCGGGCGCTGTCGACATCAGCCAGGCCGAAGTTTTGGTGGCCGTCGGGCGCGGTATCGATGAAGAAGAGCACCTCGAGATCATCCGCTCGCTTGCCAGGGCCATGGGCGCCGAGATTGCCTGCACGCGCCCGGTTGTGGACAAGGGATGGCTCGCGAAGAGCTACCAGGTAGGCACATCCGGCGTGGCTGTGAAACCAAAGGTCTACCTGGCCATTGGTATCAGCGGCTCTTACCAGCACACCGGCGGCATCAAAGGCGCACCCTTCATCGCAGCCATCAACTAGGATCCTGCGGCCCCTATTTTCGGGGTCGCCGACGTCGGCATCGTGGGCGACTTGTTCGACATCGTCCCACTACTCGAAGCGAAGATTCGCGAGGTAAAGGGAGTCGGCTAAGGGAGGCCACACCATGAACTTCGAGCTCAGCAAGGAGCAGCAGGACATACAGAAGGCGGCGCGCGAGTTCGCCGAGGGTGAGTTCGACAAGGAGCTGGCCCTGGAGCTCGACCTGAAGCACGAGTTCCCCACCAAGATCTGGCAGAAGGCCTGCCAGGAGGGCTTCATCGGCCTCCATTTCCCCGAAGAGTACGGCGGCGCCGACTTCGGTGTGTTCGAAAACGTTCTCGTCGTGGAGGAGTTTTGCCGCAGGGACTCGGGTATCGGCGCGGCGCTCATGCTGGCCGACTTCGCCTCCGAGAATATCCTGCGCTTCGGCACAGACGAGCAGAAAGAGAAATACCTGCCGCCGGTTGCGGCCGGGGAGGCCATTTCAGCGGGCGCCATCACCGAGCCCGAGCACGGTAGCGACATCACCCGCATGGACACTGTCGCCGTGCACGAAGGCGATGAGTGGGTGATCAACGGGGTGAAGACGTTCATCACCAACGCCGGGCTCGCCAAGTACTACGTTGTGATTTGCCAGACGGATCCCGAGGCCGCCCATCGCGGCCAGTCGATGATTCTTGTAGACGCCGATGCCGAGGGTATCGAGGTCGCCGACGTCGGCAACAAGATGGGCATCCGCATGACCTCTACCGGTGAGGTCAGCTTCAAGAACGTCCGTGTGCCGGCCGGCAACCTCCTCGGCGAGGAGAACAAGGGCTTCTACCAGATCCTGAACTTCTTCGACGAGAGCCGCATCGAGACGGCGGCACAAGGCCTTGGCACGGCACAGGGAGCCTTCGACCGGGCACTGGAGTACGTCAAGGGTCGCGAGCAATTCGGCAAGAAGATCGCCCAGTTCCAGGTCACGCAGCACAAGATCGCCGACATGGCGACCAAGATCGAGCTCGCCCGGCTGATGACCTACAAGGCGGCCTGGAATTTCGATCAGGGGCGCATCGATCCGAAGCTCACATCGATGGCCAAATGGTACGCCGCGCGCACGGCTGTAGAGGTTGCTGACGAAGCGATTCAGATGCTCGGTGGCTACGGATACATGTCCGAGTTCGAGGTCGAGCGCTTCTACCGCGACGCGAAGATCTGCGAGATCTACGAGGGCACCAGGGAGATCCAGAAGCACACGATCGCTACCGCCATTATCGGCAAGCTCAAGT
>JAUWTE010000517.1 GCA_030609765.1 Acidobacteriota bacterium | reverse complement strand
TCGCAACACTCCAGAGCCGTGCTGTAGTCGCCCTCGCAGTGGACCGCCGCTCCGAACACACCATACGCGACGATCGTGTTCTTCAAGAGGGCCGTGCCCCCCTGACTCCACACGCCGCTTCCGAAATCGGATGCATTGGCTACAAGCGTGCAGAATTCCAGCTGGGGTGCACTGTCACTCATGTAAATGCCACCGCCCAGCGGAGCCATGTTCGAATCCACGGTGCAAAGCTGAAAGACAGGGTGAGCCTCGAGGCAACAGATGCCGCCCCCTCGTCCCCACCAGGACACGTTGCTTGTGAACCGGCAATCCGATACCTCTGGCGCGCTGCCATAGCAGAACATGGCGCCGGCTCCGTCGACGGCCTGGTTTCGCAGGAACAGACATCCCTTGACATGCGGGGACGCTCCCCAGCACTGCAGCCCGCCGCCCTGCGCGGCCTGGCAGTCTACGAATCTGCAGCTGTCGATCCACAGGAACGCGGTCGCGCAGCTCATGCCACCGCCGTTACCCTCCACATAGCCATTCCTGATCGTGAATCCCTCGAGACGGGTGCCCGAACCGGCTTCCAGGGTGATCTTGAATCCGCGGTGGGGGTCATCTTCCCTGCCCTCACAATCAATGATACATGCCTCGGGGTTGCCACTCTCAGAGACCACCGAGATCTGCCGCCAGGTGAGTTCCAAGTCGCGATTCCCATCGCCTCGAAACACGCCGTCTGCAAGCATGATCACGTCGCCTGACCCGGCGGCGGCAATCGCCGCCTGGATGGTGGGGAAATCACCGGTCCCGTCCGGGCGGATGAGGTAGGTCTGGGGCTCTCCCGTGCCGCAGCCCGCGGGCCATGCGCCAATCAAATCACACTCGTCGTTGGGCGGCGAGAAGGGTGCGCAGGGGGACTCGTCATTGAGGCGGTAGTCACCATTCTCCATATCGCAGAATCGCGGATCCATCTCGATGTTGCCGTCCTGGCCATGTTGGCCCAGAGCACAATTGACGTAGTCACCGCCGGCATTGTCGTACAGGTCACAGCAGGTCAGATACGC
Source organism: Acidobacteriota bacterium (assembly GCA_030609765.1). Lineage (GTDB taxonomy): Bacteria > Acidobacteriota > UBA890 > UBA890 > UBA890 > CALAKE01. The sequence continues at coordinate 1,695 of JAUWTE010000517.1, read as the reverse complement.
TTCACCGTTGTTATCACACCGTACAGCACTGCCCTGCAGACCGAACGCGATAATGGTGTTCACCAGGTATACAACGGACCGTGAACTGCGCACGCCTCCGCCTTGGGGCCCGGCGTTTCGAACGAATGTGCAGTTCGTCAGCGTGGCTTCACCCTGGTGGCAGTTGAGTCCCCCAGCGAACTGGTAGCTCCTATTGTAAATGAAGGTGCACTCGTATAACTCAGCCGAAGCGTAGGTGATTTGAATGCCGCCACCGATGTATTCGGCGAGGTTGTCCTCGAGGATCAACCGTCGGAAGGTCGGGGAGACTCCATCACGGCATAGGATGGCCCCGCCGATTCCGGTATCGTTGCCACCCTCCGCATAGCCGTTGATGATCCGAATGCCCTCGATGATCGTATTGGGTCCCTCACCCGTTCGCAGGATGAAGCCTCGGTGGGGATGCGAACCCGAACCCTCGCAGTTGATGGTGCACTCCAGGGGGTCACCGGATTGCGAGCGGACCAGGATCGCCTTGCCCTGGAGGTTGATGTCACGATTCCCGTAGCCCGTGAACTCCCCCGCGGTGAGCTGGATTACGTCGCCGTCTTCAACGGCATTGACTGCATCCTGAATCGTCGCAAAATCTCCCGTGCCGTCTGGGCGCACCGTGTAGATGGCGGCGTCGGCACTCAGTAGGACCAGGAAAGCAGCGCAGATACAGATCAAGAGGTACCGCATGACTCCCCTCCTTACATCCGTCCACGAGACGCTCACAATCATGACAAGAAGGAACAAGTCTACTGTGACAGTCTAGCACGGTAGGCGGGGGGCGGGAAGGTGGCATAGAAAGCGGCGCTGTTTACGGGGGTCCAGCAGCCAGGATGACACCTGCCACGGGCTGCTACGTCTTGCGGCGCCCCAACTTCCGGCTCACAAACCACGCCAGTCGCACCGACACGTAGTACGCCGCGGGGAACGAAAGCAGGATCAGGATCACACTCGCCGTAAGTCCGCCAATCGAAGAGAGCGCGAGGTTCTCCCAGATGTCTTTGCCTTCCAGCTTCTCGAATCGAATGAGGAGTGGCCCCAATCCCACGATCGTCGTCCCGGTGGTGAGCAGAATCGAACGCAGACGCACCCGCGTGCCGTGCGTCACCGAACGCTTGAGCACCGCCACGCGCTGAGCAGCCGGCAGCCGCCACAGTCCGAAGGCGCCGCGGATCTGCTCGGCGGGAAGGCCCCCGGACGGATGGCCGGCCGGCTCGTCGACCAATCCCCTCCTCCATCGCGCCAGACGCTCCTGCGCTTCGATCCGGAACCGCGCAACCAGGAGGATCGCGTTGTTGACCACGATCCCGAAGAGCAGGATGAGGCCGATGCGCGCAGATGAATCGAACGTCGAATCCGTCAGCCAGAAGATGGCGAACACGCCTACCAGCGACATCGGCACCGACAACAGCACGAGGAACGGCAGCGTGAGACTTTTGACCAGCCCCGCCAGGATCATGAAGATGAACGCCATCGCGAGGATCAGCATGAGCGTCAGCTCCCCTTCCTCCTCTTCGGTGAGGAAGGTCTGCTCGGGCTCGTCGGCCTCGTAGCCGTAGGGCAGCTCCACGCGATCGAGGATCCGCTTGATGTAGCGGTTGCGCATGGACTCGGTCCCAACGTACTCCCAGCTCACGTAACGCGCGTAGCGCTGATCTTCGCGCG
>JAUWTE010000083.1 GCA_030609765.1 Acidobacteriota bacterium | reverse complement strand
GAAACCTGCTCGGTAACGTCCGACCAGATCGCGATGACCTTGTTGTAGCGCTCACCGTTGGTGATTGCGCCATCCAGATACTGCTGCTCGACCTCGACTACATCCCGGCGAGCTCTGGCCACCAAGGCTTCCTTATCGCTGGGCACGGTCATGTCATCGATGCCGATGGAGAAGCCGGCCATGGTGGCGTAGGTGAAGCCGAGGTCCTTGAGGGCATCGAGAGTCTCCACCGTGACCTCGTCGCCGAAGTGGATATAGCAGAAGTTGACCACCCGGCCGAGACCCCGCTTCTTCAACAAACCATTGATGAAGGGGAAGCTCTCCGGCAGGGCGACGTTGAACAGCACGCGCCCGACGGTGGTATCGATGATGGAGTTGGTGACCTCCTGGACCTCGGCATGCACGACATCCTGATCGTCGGCCGCCTGCGCGAGATCGATGAGCTGCCCCGTGTAGCGCAACCGGATGGGCGACTGGGTCTTCACCGCGCCGGCTTCCAGTGCGATCACGACCTCGTCTTGGTCTGCGAAGAGGCGTCCCTCGCCCTCGAGTCCGCGCCGCGCCTTCGTCAAGTAGTAGCACCCCAGCACGATGTCCTGGGTGGGGATGGCGATCGGTCGGCCGTGCGCGGGCGACAGGAGGTTGCGGGTGCTCATCATCAGCACCTTCGCCTCGATCTGGGCACGCGGCGACAATGGCACATGCACGGCCATCTGGTCGCCGTCGAAGTCAGCGTTGAAAGCAGTACAGACCAGTGGATGGATCTTGATGGCCTTGCCCTCGATCAGGACGGGCTGGAAGGCCTGAATACCGAGGCGATGCAGCGTAGGAGCGCGGTTCAGCATGACCGGGTGCTCCTGAACGACTTCCTCCAGGATGTCGTAGACGACCGGGTCCTTCTGCTCGACCATCTCCTTGGCAGCCTTGATCGTCGCCACCATGCCGCGCTCTTCGAGCTTCTGATAGATGAAGGGCTTGAAGAGCTCGAGCGCCATGCGCTTGGGCAAGCCGCACTGGTTCAGCTTCAGGTCAGGACCAATAACGATCACCGAGCGGCCCGAGTAGTCGACGCGCTTGCCGAGCAGGTTCTGGCGGAAACGACCCTGCTTCCCCTTGAGTGTGTCGGAGAGCGACTTGAGGGGCCTATTGTTGGCACCCCGGAGCGTCCGTCCTCGGCGACCGTTATCAAACAGCGAGTCAACGGCCTCCTGCAGCATGCGCTTCTCGTTGCGGACGATGACGTCAGGGGCCTTCAGCTCGATGAGCTTCTTCAGACGGTTGTTGCGATTAATGACCCGACGGTAGAGGTCGTTGAGGTCGGAGGTTGCGAAGCGACCGCCATCGAGAGGCACGAGGGGACGCAACTCGGGAGGAATTACCGGGATGACGTCGAGAACCATCCACTCGGGCTCATTCCCAGACTTCAAGAAGGCCTCGACAACCTTGAGACGCTTGGCGACCTTGGTGCGATTCTGCTTGGAGGTTTCGCTCTTCATTCGGGCGCGAAGTTCCTCGGCAAGCTGCACCACCTCGATGCGCTTCAGCAGCTCCTTGATCGCCTCCCCGCCCATCATCGCCAGGTAGGAATCACCAAACTCCGCCCGCAACTCACGAAAGCGCTCCTCGCCGATCAGCTCACGTTCCTTCAGATCGGTGGGACCTGGGTCGACGACCACGTAGGCCTCGTAATACAGAACCCGCTCCATGTCCCGCATGGTCATGTCGAGCAGGTGACCCATGCGCGACGGGAGCCCTTTGAAGAACCACACATGCGATACGGGACAGGCGAGCTCGATGTGTCCCATGCGCTCGCGGCGCACCTTCGATTGCGTCACTTCGACGCCACATTTGTCGCAGATGACGCCGCGGTGCTTCATGCGTTTGTACTTCCCGCACAAGCACTCCCAGTCGTTGACGGGCCCGAAGATCTTGGCGCAGAAGAGACCATCTCTCTCGGGCTTGAAAGTCCGATAGTTGATGGTCTCCGGCTTGGTTACCTCGCCGTGCGACCACGAGCGGATCTTCTCGGGTGACGCCAACCCGATCCGCATTGCTTCGTACTCGTTGATGCTAATTGGCTTCGTTTCGAAAAATCCCAAAGCGCTTCTCAAGGGCAACCTCTCCCGAACCGACTAAATGGTTCAGCCTGCTCAAGCTTGGAGTTCAGATCGCTGCCTCTACCTCAACGTCGGCTGGTTGCCGTCGCCGGTGCAGCTCTACGTCGAGGGCTAGACCCTGGAGCTCCTTCATCAAAACGTTGAAGGACTCCGGTAGCCCCGGCTCGATATCTCCCTCACCTTTTACGATCGACTCAAAAATCTTTGCACGGCCATAAACGTCGTCGCTCTTGACCGTGAGTAACTCCTGCAAAGTGTGTGCGGCGCCGTAGGCTTCCAGCGCCCAAACCTCCATCTCGCCAAATCGCTGTCCACCGAACTGCGCCTTGCCGCCAAGCGGCTGCTGCGTGATCAGCGAGTATGGGCCAATTGAGCGCGCATGGATCTTGTCATCCACCAAGTGCGAGAGCTTCAGCATGTACAGGTAGCCGACCGTGATCTGCTGGTCGAACTGCTCACCCGTCACCCCGTCCTTCAAGATCGCCTTGCCACTGGTCGGCAAGCCGGCCGCGGTGAGCTGCTCCTTGATCTCGTCCTCGGTAGCGCCATCGAACACCGGCGTCGAAAAATGCAGGTCGAGGGCGCGTGCGGCCCACCCGAGATGCGTCTCGAGTACCTGACCGACGTTCATGCGCGATGGAACTCCGAGGGGATCGAGAACGATCTCCACAGGAGTGCCATCCGACAGGTAAGGCATGTCTTCCTCGGGCATGATCTCGGCGATGACGCCCTTGTTGCCGTGTCGACCGGCCATCTTGTCTCCGGCCGAGAGCTTGCGCTTCATCGCCACATAGACCTTCACCATCTTGATGACGCCCGGCGGCAGTTCGTCACCGACGCGACGTGCCTCCTTGCGCTCCTCAACGATGGAGCGCAGCATGCGGATGCGATCCTCCGTGCGCGACACCATGGTCTGGATAGCGCTTTCGGATTTCTTGTTGCTCTTGGCAAGACGAATCTGGCCATAGGCCGGGGCCGGTAGCTCGGCCAACATCTCGTCAGTCAGGGGTAGCCCCTTGTCGACGAGCAATTCGCCGCTGTTGGGGTCCTTGATCGCGGCGGCGAGCTGCTTGCCCTCCGCCTCTGCCAGGACCTGCCTACGCAAGCCCTTGCGGATGATGCGAATCTCGTCGCCGAGGTCCTTCTCCATGCTGAAGATCTCGGCTTCCTCGATCTGCTCGGCGCGCTGGTCCTTGTCGACCCCTTTGCGGGTGAAGATCTTGACGTCGACGACGGTTCCTTCGATGCCCGGCGGGCAAGTCAGGGAAGCGTCCTTTACGTCACCTGCCTTCTCGCCGAAGATCGCACGCAGCAGCTTTTCCTCCGGAGTTAGCTGTGTCTCGCCCTTCGGGGCGACCTTGCCGACCAAAATGTCGCTCGGCAAGACCTCGGCTCCGATTCGGATCACGCCGCTCTCGTCGAGGTCCTTTAGCGCCTCTTCTGAGACGTTGGGGATGTCGCGAGTGATTTCTTCCGGCCCGAGCTTGGTGTCGCGGGCCTCGATATCCAACTCTTCGATATGGATCGAGGTAAAAGCGTCGTCCTTGACGAGCTTCTCGGAAACCAGGATGGCATCCTCGAAGTTGTAGCCACGCCAAGGCATGAATGCCACGAGGATATTCCTGCCCAAGGCCAGCTCACCCTTATCGGTAGCCGGGCCGTCAGCCAGGACTTGCCCTTTGGCGACTCGTTCCCCTGCCCTGACCAGAGCCTTCTGGTTGATGCAGGTGTTCTGATTTGAACGCTTGAACTTGACCAATCGGTAGATGTCGGCGCCCACTTCATGGGTGCCGTCGTCATCGACCCGAACGATGATGCGCTCGGAGTCGACGGAGTCGACGACCCCGTCCCGGCGACACAGGACAACTGCGCCCGAGTCGCGCGCCGTAACGTACTCCATCCCGGTACCGACCAGCGGAGCTTCAGGCCGGTACAGAGGTACGGCCTGCCGCTGCATGTTCGATCCCATGAGGGCGCGGTTGGCGTCGTCGTTCTCGAGAAACGGAATCAATGAGGCCGCAACCGAGACAACCTGTTTCGGCGAAACGTCGATGTAGGTAACGTCCTCAGAGGCCACGAGCTTGAACTCGCCGCCAACTCGCGCCGTTACGCGCTCACGCTCGAAGCTACCGGACTTAGGATCGATCGGTGCGTTGGCCTGAGCGATGATCGTCTGGTCTTCCTCGATCGCCGACAGGTAGAAAGGACTGAGATCCCATTCAGCGCGGCCCTTCTTCTGCTTGACGGCGCGGTTGTTCTCACTCTCTGCATCAGCGACCGAGACCATCTCGCCGATCGCGAACTTCGTGCCACCCGGATTGCTGATCCGCACGTGGCTCATCACCTTACCGGCGGACACCTTACGGTACGGGCTTTCAATGAAGCCGAAGTCGTTGATTCTGGCATAGCACGAAAGGGATGAGATGAGACCGATGTTCGGCCCCTCTGGGGTCTCGATGGGACAAATCCGGCCATAGTGGGTCGGGTGAACGTCGCGCACCTCGAAACCCGCACGCTCTCGCGACAGGCCGCCCGGCCCGAGGGCCGATAGGCGCCGCTTGTGGGTGATCTCCGAAAGCGGGTTGGTCTGATCCATGAACTGCGACAGCTGCGAAGATCCGAAGAACTCGCGAACTGCCGCCATCACGGGTTTGGCGTTGATGAGATCGTGCGGCATTGCCGTCTCGATCTCCTGATACACGCTCATCTTCTCCCGCACGGCGCGCTCCATCCGGACCAAGCCAATGCGGAACTGGTTCTCGAGCAGCTCACCAACGGAACGAACTCGACGATTACCGAGGTGGTCGATATCGTCGACGCGCCGCGGATCGTCAGGCAGGCTGAGCAGGTAGCGCACGACGGCGACGAAGTCGTCGACGTCCAACAAACGCTCCTCGAGATCACGCTCTTCTCCCATCTTGAGGTTGAACTTCAACCTCCCGACTCTCGAGAAGTCGTAGCGCTGGGAATTCAAGAACATGTTGGCGAAGAGGTTCTTCGAGCTCTCGGCGGTTGGCGGGTCGCCCGGGCGCATCTTCCGATAGATCTCGACCAACGCCTCCTTGCGGCTCGTCAACGTGTCCTTGCGCAGGGTCTCGCTGATCACGATGCCGCCAGGGTTAGCCTCGGGGAAGAAGATCTCGATCTCCTTCGCCTTGCTCTCGGTGATGCGATCCAGGACGGCCGGGGTGAGCTCCTCGTTAGCCTCCACAAGAACCTCGCCACTCTCCGTATCGACAACGTCTTGCAGCGTGTAGCTACCCTCGAGATCGGCGGGCTCCGCGATGATCGTCTTGACACCACCTTCGACGAGGCGCTTCAAGCCACCCCGCAGCAGCTTGTTGCCCGCGACCAGGATTTCCTTGCCCTTCAGCTTGCCCCTCGACCCGACTAGCGTCGTGGAGAAGCGCCGACCAATGAGTCCCTCATCGAGTTGAAGCTTGAGACCCGATTTGAGGGCTAGCTTTACCGGACGATAGAAGACACGCAGGATCTCTTCCGATGTTTCGAGGCCCAGAGCCCGCAGGAAGACCGTTGCAGGAAACTTGCGACGCCGGTCGATGCGCACGTGAACCATGTCGCGGGAGTCGAGCTCGAACTCGACCCAGGATCCCCTGTAAGGGATGACCTGTGCGACAAAGAGCGTGCGACCGCTGCCAGGGTGGAAGAACACACCCGGGGAGCGATGCAACTGCGAAACGATGACGCGCTCGGTGCCGTTGATGATGAAGGTTCCGCGCTCGGTCATCAGGGGGATATCACCGAGGTACACTTCCTGCTCTTTGATATCCCGAATCGTCTTGTTGCCCGTCTCCGGGTCCTTGTCCCAGACCACCAGCCGAATCGTGACCTTCAACGGCACGGCATAGGTCATGCCGCGGCTCTGGCACTCCTCTTCATCGAAGGGGAGCTTCAGATCCACAGGCTCGTCACAGACCTGACAGGAGGCCACCTGTTCGGTGTTGTCAGCCCCGCACTCCGGGCAGAGGATGCGCTGCTCGGGTGAACGCCTTGGGATAACCCGCTTGCTGCACTCCGTGCAGGTCACCTCGAGGTATCGGAGTCCTTTCACCTCTCCGCAACGGCACTCCCAGTTTCCGATTGAATACTCGACGAACTCCAGCGAGGCGGTCTCGCGGAAGTCACTAATCGGGAAAATGGTGCGGAACACTTCCTGCAGACCTGCCTCCTCCCGCTCGGAGTGCGGCAGGTGCATTTGCAGGAAACGCTCGTAGGATTTTTTCTGGACCTCGATGAGGTTGGGCAGCGAGATCGAAGCGGGGATTTTGCCGAAGCTCACCCGCTCGCGGAGCGGCATCAGAGAGGCGTCAGCCATAGACTCGAGTCTCCTTGGCTTTTCGTGTTGACGAGCCGGACGACATCACAAGGACTCGAAGCGGTCAGCTAACCTCGACTTCGGCGCCAGCTTCTTCGAACTTCTTCTTGAGCTCTTCGGCCTCTTCCTTCGAGACCCCTTCCTTGACCGGATTCGGTATGTTGTCAACGAGATCCTTGGCCTCCTTGAGACCCAGGCTAGTTACTTCGCGAACAATCTTGATGACATTGATCTTCTTCTCGCCGAAGGACTTGAGCACGACGTCGAATGCCGTCTGTTCTTCCTCCTCGGCAGGAGCCGCACCGGCAGCCATGACAGGCGCTGCAACAGCCTGTGCACTGACGCCGAACTTCTCCTCGAGCTCTTTCACCAGATCGGCGAGCTCGAGGACGGACATCCCCGCAATGTGCTCGATGAACTCCTCGGATGTGATTTTTGCCTTGGCCACGAGATCCTCCACCTCGATGAGCGCCGCATTTGTACGGCAGCGGTTTGTTATCAGCGGCGACAGCCGGGCCCGTCGCTCAGCGCGAGCCCGGAGCGCCTTTAGATGAATACGGTGTTATTCCCCACCTTCTTCTTTTTGCAGACGAACCTGTTCCAGGACGACCACGAACGATCGCAAGATGCCACTCAGCGCCGTCACCAGCCCGGTCACCGGGTACTGCATCAAGTACAACGCCTTGGCCAGAAGCTCTTCGCGCGAAGGCAGCTTGGCGATCTGCTCGAATTGCTCTGCACTGATCGGCTTGCCGTCCACCACGCCGGCCTTGAATGTCGGCGTTTCATGCTCCTTGGTGAACTCCCGCAGGACCTTGGCGAGAGCTACGACGTTCTCGCTCGTATAGGCAATCGCGGTCGGCCCCTCGAAGGCCGCCCCTAGCTCACCCAAGGGCAGGTCGGCGACCGCACGAAGTGCAATCGTGTTCTTGACCACCTTGAAATGGGCATCTTCCTCGCGCAGGAGCCGCCGCAGGGCCGTAGCACCTGCAACGTCGAGGCCGCGAAAGTCGACCAGGATGGCGTGTGGCACGTCGGCGAGCTCCTGCTGGAGGAACTCGACTTGCTCAGTCTTCTCGGCTATTGCGGACATCGTCGCTATTTGGGCATTAGGTCCGAGGTATCTACAACAACACTCGGTCCCATGGTCGAAGAAAGGTGAACGCTCTTTAGATATTTGCCTTTGGCCGAAGCCGGGCGAACTCGGATGATGGCATCGATCAGTGCCTGCACATTCTCCAGAAGCGCCGATGCCTCAAAGGACGCTCGGCCAACGGGAGCGTGCACGACGCCATTCTTGTCGACACGAAACTCGAGCTTGCCGCCCTTGATCTCCTCGACAGCTTTGCCAACGTCAAAAGTAACCGTGCCGGCCTTCGGGTTCGGCATCAGGCCACGCGGACCCAGGACACGACCGAGCTTGCCGACGTCACGCATCATGTCCGGCGTCGCAACCACTGCGTCGAAGTCGAGGAAGCCTTCCGAGATCTTCTGCACCAGATCGGCACCCCCAATCACGTCCGCCCCCGAGGCCTCGGCCTCTTTCAACTTCTCGCCTTGGGCGATTACCGCGACACGCTTCGTCTTACCTGTGCCGAAGGGAAGAACCACTGTGCTGCGCACCATCTGGTCAGCGTGCTTGGGATTGACCCCTAGGTTGATTGCGATGTCGATGGTCTCATCGAACTTGGCGAAGGCATTTTCCTTGACCCAGGAGACACCTTCCGACAGCGAGAGGAAGCCATCCTCGCGGGCCTCCTTCGCAGCCACATAGTTTTTTCCCTGAGTAGACATGACGGCTTAAGCCTCCCCCCCCTCGATGGTAATTCCCATCGATCGAGCCGTGCCGGCGATGATCTTGACCGCCGCCTCGACATCGTAGACGTTGAGGTCAGGCATCTTCGTGCGGGCAATCTCCTCCACCTGAGCCCGGGACACAGTGCCAACGGTCTCCTTGTTCGGCTCTCCCGACCCGGACACGATATTGGCCGCTTGCTTCAGGAGCACCGCGGCCGGGGGCGTCTTGGTGATGAAGCTGAAGGTCCGGTCCTGATATACGGTGATGACAACAGGGATGATCAGCCCCTGTTCATCCTTGGTTGCCGCATTGAATGCCTGGCAGAAATCCATGATTGCGACGCCGTGCTGTCCCAATGCCGGTCCCACCGGCGGCGCCGGTGAGGCTTTGCCGGCCGGGATTTGCAGCTTGATCTGGCTGAGCACGGGCTTGCCGCGTATCGCTTTCTTGGCCATCTCGCTTTAAACCTTTTCCACCTGAAAGAAATCAAGCTCGACGGGCGTGTTGCGCCCGAAAATCGACACCATCACCTTGAGAGTGCTGCGACGGGCGTCGACCTCCTCCACCTTGCCGGTGAAGTTGGTAAACGGTCCGTCAATGATGCGCACCGTCTCGGCCCTGCTGAACTGGAACTTGGGTTTGGGCGCCTCGACCGACTCCTCCATCCGGTTGACGATCTTGTCGACCTCGTCCTGCGGCAACGGAATCGGCTTGCGACCCGCACCGACAAACCCGGTCACCCTGGGGGTGTTCTTGACGACGTGCCAAAGGTCCTCGTTCATCTGCATCCGAATCAACAGGTAGCCGGGAAAGAACTTCTTGGCGGTCACCACCTTGCGGCCGCCCTTCATCTCGACCACGTCTTCGGTCGGGATCAGCAACTCAGCAACTTCATTTTCCAAACCGAGCGTTCGTACTCGCTCCTCCAGGCTCTGCTGCACTTTGCGCTCGTAGCCCGAGTAGGTATGAATGACGTACCAATTCATACCGTCGTCCACGACCGGCGGTGCCGGAGCGGGAGCGACCGTCACAGGCTCGGCAACGACCTCGATTTCAGCCTCGACATCAGCCTCAGCCACGGCCTCAACCTCAACCTCAGCCTCGACATCAGCCTCAGCCACGATCTCAGCGACCGCCAACTGGGCGACATCGTCACTGGCGGCATCTGCCAGCGCGCCGGCATCATCACCGGTCAGCTCGGCCTCTTCGACAGCCCTGACAAGCGCCCCCAGCCCATCCTGCGAATCGATGGAAACCGGCTCGTCAACCACCTCTTCAGCGGCCACCTCTTCAGCGACCACCTCTTCAGCGACCACCTCATCAGCAGCCACCTCTTCAGCAGCCACCACTTCAGCGGCCACCTCGTCATCAACCACCTCTTCAGCCACCACCTCTACAGCGGCCACCACTGCAGCT